>NZ_JABERS010000029.1:0-53287 GCF_013168745.1 Aeromonas sp. TW 6
CCATCACGCGCAATCATCAATGCAGAGGGATGGCAAACCTGCTGGCCCGAGTGAAACACTTCATGGATACCGTGTCTCCTTTCCCGGGGAATGGCTATGGCACAGCGAAGGTGTAGCACTATTGGGATCAGTTATTTAGGGTCGCGGTCAGGGGCTTGCTCACGGAGCCTATCTCGAACAGGGTCTGCTCGCTGACACCGACCGCGCGCTCCCGATCGGCCACACCGTAGTTGAAATAGTGGGCCTTGCCATCCTTGAGCACGGCCACCGCCATGCCCGGGATCCTGTGCTCCTTGAGCAGCGGCCGGATGCTGGCATCCACCACGGGGCGCAGGGGATCGGTCGCCGCCTTGTCACCGGCATGAGCCAGACCGGCCCACATCAGGGTGGCCAAAGCGCCCCACAGGATGGATTGTCGTTGTTGCATAGCATGTCTCCTGACTGTCGTTAGCAAGGTATCGCCATGGCGGCGACTGATGAGCCCAGCATAGTCCCACGAGGTGTGCTGCCGATGAGGCTCTGTGAAGTCTGTGTGAAGCCACCCCCTCTTTTTACCCATGAAAAAGGGGAGCCATGGCTCCCCTTCAATCACCTTGCAACACGGGCTTATTTCTTGCCCGGGTTGTCCCAGATCCCCTCTTCCAGCTGACTGCGCAGCTCGGGGTACTTGTTGGCATCGAAGGTGGGGACGCGCCCCAGCTTGAGCTGGTCGTTGTAGTCCTTGGCCAGCTTGATGGCGACGCCGGAGAGCAGCAGGATGGCCACCAGGTTGACGATGGCCATCAGCCCCATGGAGACATCCGCCAGAGCCCACACGGTCGGCAGCTCGCCCACGGAGCCGAACATCACCATGCCCAGCACGAACATCCGGAACAGCATCAGGCCGCCCTTGTGGTTGTGCTCGAGGAACACCAGGTTGGTCTCCGCATAGGAGTAGTTCGCCACGATGGAGGTGAAGGCGAAGAAGAAGATGGCCGCTGCGATGAAGATGTTGCCACCGCCGCCCACCTGGGAGGAGAGCGCACGCTGGGTCAGCTCGACACCGGTCACACCGGAGCCCGGCTCGAACTGGCCGGACATCAGGATGATGGCGGCAGTACAGGTACAGATGACGATGGTATCGAGGAAGACACCCAGCATCTGCACATAACCCTGGGAGGCCGGGTGCGGCGGATAGGGGGTGGCGGTGGCGGCAGCATTGGGGGCAGAGCCCATGCCCGCCTCGTTGGAGAAGAGGCCGCGCTTGATGCCGTTGATCATCGCCTGGGAGATGGCATAGCCCATGGCGCCGGAACCCGCCTGCTCGATGCCGAACGCAGACTTGATGATGAGAGCGAAGATACTCGGCAGCTCGCTGATGTTCATGAACACCACGAACAGCGCCATCAGGATGTAGGCCAGTGCCATGAAGGGCACCACCAGCTCGGCGAAACGGGCGATGCCGCGGATGCCGCCGAAGATGATGAGGCCGGAGAGCACCACCAGGGCCAGACCGCTCACCCAGTCAGGGATGCCGAAGGCGACGTTCATGGCCAGGCTGATGGAGTTGGCCTGCACCGCGTTGAACACCAGACCGAAGGCCAGCAGCAGGCAGAGGGAGAAGACCACCCCCATCCAGCGCATGCCGAGGCCGCGCTCCATGTAGTAGGCGGGACCGCCCCGGTAGTTGCCATCCTCATCCTTGACCTTGTAGAGCTGGGCCAGGGTGCTCTCCACGAAGGCGGTGGCCATGCCGATGAAGGCGATCAGCCACATCCAGAAGACGGCGCCAGGGCCACCCAGATAGATGGCGACGGCCACACCGGCCAGATTGCCCGTCCCGACGCGTGCCGCCAGGCTGGTACACAGAGCCTGGAAGGAGGAGATGCCGGCGCTGTCGGATTTGCGACTGTTGCGCAGGACCGAGAACATGTGGCCGAAGTGGCGGATCTGGATAAAGCCCAGACGGAAGGTAAAGAAGATACCGACCCCGATCAGCAGGTAAATGAGCACGGCTCCCCACATCAGGTCGTTAATCATTGCAATCAAGGTGTCCATAATTCTCTCGTTGTTATCACATCCATGGCCAGTCTGCGCTGACCGCTCTCTGTCAATTTCCGAACCAGCATTGCGCCGAAGGGGCGGAATCTAGCATAGCGAGGGAATTCAGAATAGTGACAGGGCTCACTGGGGAGACAAAAAACGAGCAATTTGATGCAAAAAAGCTTCATTTAGCACGCAATAAATCAACAAAAATTGATGCGCAACCCAGCCCCACACAAATTAGAGCCAATAGAGAACCATTTTACAACTCATCCCATGGGGGTAAAAACCGCTGAGTGAAACGAAACCAGGGAGACAAGCGTTTGCCTCTCATGCCTCATCGGCAAGGGGTTGTAACGCAAAACGTTTTACACGTAATTAAATTTCAAGTAGCTGACAGAACTATTTATGTGACCTCCCGCACAAATTCATGAATCCACCAAAATAATTGCGCTTTTCCATGTCGGAGCCAGCCGCCACACCATGAATAAAACTCTTTTTTTATCAAACACTTTCACCCGACAGCCGGTACCGCTTTCACCACCTGGCTGATTCGCATACAAGCCCCCCTATTGCAGGATGCGCCACATCCGTATTAATTAGGCAGGCAATGACGATGGGGCCTGCCCATCGCCCCTTTCTGAGCCTGAGCCGCCGGGATCTTGTAATTTAATTTCAGAACTGCCGTCTCATGCCCGCCACCCTGGGATTGCTCCCTCATAAAGAGATGATATTTGCCATGGCCGATAAATTGACCCAGCTGAAAGCCCTGACCACAGTGGTTGCCGATACCGGCGACATCGAAGCCATCAAGCGCTACCAGCCCATCGATGCCACCACCAACCCCTCTCTGGTACTCAAGGCCTCCGAGATCCCCGAGTACGCAGCCCTGATCCAGGACGCCATTGCCTGGGCCAAATCCCAGAGCCAGGACAAGGCACAGCAAATCATCGACGCAGGCGACAAGCTGGCGGTCAACATCGGCCTCGAAGTGCTGAAAATCGTCCCGGGCCGCATCTCCACCGAAGTGGACGCCCGCCTCTCCTTCGACACCGACGCCAGCATCGCCAAGGCCCGCAAGCTGATCCGCCTCTACAACGAAGCCGGCATCAGCAATGATCGCATCCTGATCAAGCTGGCCTCCACTTGGGAAGGGATCCGTGCCGCCGAGGTGCTGGAGAAAGAGGGTATCCAGTGCAACCTGACCCTGCTGTTCTCCTTCGCCCAGGCTCGTGCCTGTGCCGAAGCCGGCGCCTTCCTCATCTCCCCGTTCGTGGGCCGCATCCTCGACTGGTACAAGGCCAAGAACGGCCGTGACTACACCGCCAGTGAAGATCCGGGCGTGGTCTCCGTCACCGCCATCTACAACTACTACAAGCAGCACGACTACCCGACCGTGGTCATGGGCGCGAGCTTCCGCAACACCGGCGAAATCCTGGAACTGGCCGGCTGCGACCGCCTGACCATTGGCCCCGCTTTGCTGGAAGAGCTGAGCAAGGCCGAAGGCACCGTGGTGCGCAAACTGGACTACACCGGCGAGCGCACAGCCAAACCGGCCCCGATGACCGAAGCCGAATTCCGCTGGGAGCTGAACCAGGACGCCATGGCAGTCGAGAAACTGGGGGAAGGCATCCGCCTGTTCGCCATCGACCAGGGCAAGCTGGAAACCATGCTGGCAAGCCACCTGTAAGGCCGCTCGCCACACGGCTCTCACAGAGCGAAGTGGCGCTGCAAAAACCGGGCTCCCGAAAGGGCAGCCCGGTTTTTTTGTGCCTGTTTCCGGTTGTCACAACTTCGTCATAAAAACGTTTTATTTTCAAAGGCGTCGTGTTATACGGATGGTGAAAACCATAAAACCAAGGAGGGAGCCATGGACATGTTCAACTTCGATTTTGACGAGGTCGTTGAGCTGGGTTCACGTAGCCGCGGGACAACGGGAAAAAAACGCAAATGGCGTGAGATTGAGGCGCTTAAAGACAAGCACCGCCTGCAAAAGGAGCTGCAGGCCATCGACATCGCCTATGAAGGATCGGACGACCTGGAGCTCTGATACGCCCACGTCGCCCATGTTTCACTCCAGCGAGTGGAGCCATAAAAACAGCGCCCCGGATTGACCGGGGCGCTGTTTTTATGGGTGATCCTGTCAGGCTGCAGGCAGCGAGAGCTGTTTGGCCAGCGCCTGGAAGTGCTGGCTCACCTCCGCCCCGAACAGGGGATCATTGATGGCCCGGTTCTGCCAGAGCTGTTCGAGATGACGCCAGTCATCCTCGGTCAGGGAGTCGCGCAGATGGGGGAAGATGACCCCTTCCTCATAGTTCATGTGCGCCTCCTGCTGCTCGATGAACTGCTCCAGACAGGCCACGAACTGATCCAGCGGGATGACCGCATCCATCAGGATCATCTCCACCATCTCCTTGAGCTCGGTCCCTGCATCCAGCAGACGGGCGTGCTCCTCGTGCAACCGGTTGGCCACTTCCCCCTCCACCACCCTGTATTTCAGGTAGTAGTCATAAATCATGTCTTCCTTCGGGTGGTGGTACTTGTCAGATACCTCGCGCAGATAATCCACCACATCCCGCAGCAGGAAGTAGCTCACCGGCTGCTCATTGCGAATGGCCGCCAGCTTTTGCTTGAGCAGCGTCAGCAACCGGGTGATGTTGAGGTGGTCCTTATGCAGACTGGATAACATGGGCACTCCTTGCACTGAAATGAGAAAACGTCTGTCTCGAGTATACGGTCATTTATTGCCTGAACTTTGCACTCAATCAAGTCGGATGCAGACAGCGGCTGCACCAGCCTCTCACCACAGGAGGCACAGGGGACACCAT
This sequence comes from Aeromonas sp. TW 6, assembly GCF_013168745.1. NCBI lineage: Bacteria > Pseudomonadati > Pseudomonadota > Gammaproteobacteria > Aeromonadales > Aeromonadaceae > Aeromonas > Aeromonas sp. TW 6. The sequence goes on from NZ_JABERS010000029.1 coordinate 4,851, forward strand.
TTCCCCTGTGCATGCACGGCGTCAGGCCGCCGGATCGGCGCAGACCGAGAGCCAGTCGATGGGACTGCGTCCTTGCTGGACCAGCAGGCGATTGGCCTCGGAGAAGTGGCCGCAACCGATGAAACCGCGATGGGCAGAGAGCGGGCTGGGATGGGGGGCGCTCAGCACATGGTGGCGCGACCGGTCGATGAAGCGCCCTTTCTTCTGGGCATGAGCGCCCCACAGCAGGAAGACAACTCCCTGGCAATGGGCATTGATCCGCTCGATGACCCGATCGGTAAAGGTCTCCCACCCCAGGTGGGCGTGAGAGTGCGCCATGCCCGCCTGGACCGTCAGCACCGTATTGAGCAGCAGCACTCCCTGTCTGGCCCAGGATTCCAGGAATCCGTGATTGGGTGTGACAAAACCCGGCAGATCCCGCTGCATCTCCTTGTAGATGTTGACGAGGGACGGCGGCGTGCGCACTCCGGGCAAGACGGAGAAACAGAGGCCGTGCGCCTGGTCCGGGCCGTGATAGGGATCCTGCCCCAGAATCACCACCTTGACGTCATCCAGCTCGGTCAGTTTGAAGGCATTGAATACCTCGGTCGCCGGGGGATAGATCACCTTGCCCGCCTCCCGCTCGGCCCTGACGGTGGCCAGGGTGTCCATGAAATACGCCTGCTCTTTCTCCGAACCAATCACATCTTTCCAGGTCAGCACACCCGTCTCCTCTCGTTGCGAATCCACTCCTTCCATCCTGGCTGGCATGCCAGCCTCTCCCTCTCCCCACTCCCCGCCTTCTGTCCAGCTTGGCACCGCTATCTCCTCGGTCAATAGAGCAAGGGGCTCAGGATAGGGTCCTCGCCCCCAAGACGCAACCGCATGGAGGTCAGGCTCAGCCTGGCCAGCCTGGGAAGTGGCGGCGGCGTTCACGGGCAATGACCGGGGCTGCGTCGACACAGGAATAACAGGATGTCCTTCGGACAAGCCTCATGGGCAGGCCGGTTTTCGCTGACGCCAGAAATAAACCCTAAAGGTGTAGTTAAATTACTAGATATGAATAATAAAAAATGCATAATTCATATATCTTACAAAAACAGAAAAATGATCTGTTTTTGATTCAACTCAATGATTTAATCCCTTTTAATGCGTGCAAAATGGGGTTTTATTGATTTGGATCAATTTTCGTAATATTACCGTCGTGGTATATATGGCCCCAACGAAGTAAAGGTGTAAGGCAAGGCCCCGTTAAATCATTCCTTCCAAGAGGTGGTTTAAAAACATCAGGGTAATGTGCTTACCGTTGAATCCGCTTTCCTATGAGGAGTCATACCATGATCAAGGGCATCCAAATCACCCAGTCCGCCAACGCCGCTCTGCTGAACTCTTTCTGGCTGCTGGACGAAGAGAAACAACAGGCTCGCTGCATCTGCGCCAAGGGCGACAGCTTTGCCGCCGATCAGGAAGTCAGCCTCTCCGACCTGGGTCAATTCGAATACCGTGAACTGCCGGTTCAGCAAGAGCCTGTGGTCGAAGGGGGTCAGCACCTGAACGTCAACGTACTGCGCCGCGAAACCCTGGAAGACGCCATCGCCAACCCGGAAAAATACCCGCAGCTCACCATCCGCGTCTCCGGTTACGCCGTGCGTTTCAACGCCCTGACCCCGGAGCAGCAGCGTGACGTGGTCACCCGCACCTTCACCCAGAGCCTGTAAGGCGCCCTGCGTAAAGAGATAAAAAAACGGCCCCCTCGGGCCGTTTTTTCATGGGTGATGATCACCGCCGGAACCTGGCTCAGCTTCGCAGGTCCACCGGCCTTGCCACCACGGGTTTCGCCAGGGCGTCCTGCATGGTGGCCTCGTCGAGCTGATCGCAGTAACGAGCTACCACCAGGGTCGCCACCCCGTTGCCGATGAGGTTGGTCAGGGCGCGCGCCTCCGACATGAAGCGATCAATCCCGAGGATCAGCGCCAGCCCGGCCAGCGGCAGATGTCCCACCGCCGAGATGGTCGCCGCCAGCACGATGAAGCCGCTGCCCGTGACCCCGGCCGCCCCCTTGGAGGAGATGAGCAGCACCACCAGCAGGGTGAGCTGATGGAACAGGTCCAGCGGGGTATTGGTCGCCTGGGCGATGAAGACGGCAGCCATGGTCAGATAGATGGAGGTGCCGTCCAGGTTGAAGGAGTAACCGGTCGGGATCACCAGACCCACCACCGATTTCTTGCAGCCCAGCGCCTCCATTTTCACCAGCATGCGCGGCAATACGGATTCCGACGAGGATGTTCCGAGCACGATCAGCAGCTCTTCCCGGATATAGGCAATAAAGCGCACAATGCTGAAGCCATTGGCTTTGGCGATACTGCCGAGCACCAGAAAAATAAACAGCAGGCAGGTCAGATAGAAGCTAGCAATTAATTGCCCCAGCTGAACCAAAGAACCAATACCGTATTTCCCTATGGTGAATGCCATGGCGCCAAATGCCCCGATCGGCGCCAGTTTCATGATCATGTTGATGATGCCGAAAATAACCTGGGAGAAACCATCGATGATATTGAAGATGGGTTTTCCCTTCTCCCCGATATGATGCAGGGAAAATCCGAACAGGACGGCAAACAGCAACACCTGGAGTATATTGCCGCCGGCAAAGGCACCGATGACGCTGGCCGGTATCACATCCAGCAGGAAGGGAATTATCCCCTGGGACTGGGCCTGATCCGCATAGACGGAGATGGCGCTGGCGTCGAGTGAGGAGGGATCCACATTCATACCGGCCCCTGGCTGCAGCACGTTGACCACGCACAGACCGATGATCAGGGCCAGGGTGCTCACCACTTCAAAATAGATCAGCGCAATGGCACCGGTTTTGCCCACCGCCTTCATGCTTTCCATGCCGGCAATGCCGGTGACCACGGTACAGAAAATGACGGGGGCGATGATCATCTTGATTAATTTAACGAAGCCATCACCAAGGGGTTTCATATCTGCGCCCAGACTCGGATAGACATGTCCCAGACATATTCCGATGGTGATTGCCAATATCACCTGAAAATAGAGGCTACTGACAATTTTCTTGTGCATGCTCAACGTCCTGTTAATAAGTGTGACTCCACTGACAGCAAATAACGCATGCAGCAGTCTGCGGCGAGAAATAGGGTTATCTCACCCGCTTCATACCTTTTTGCCATCCTGACGGTCGCTACTTTTGCATGTCATAAGAAGCAAATAAGAGACATCAATCACACAATATATTTAACATCATTAACACCACGGAAACATGGTCGCAATGGACGCCGAAGAGCACCAAATGAAAATGACGGAAATAAAAATGCCCCGCATGGCGGGGCATTTTTGATAGTAGAAATCGCGATCAGGCGGAGGTATCGAGGGGCTCGAAGCCCTTGACGAGATCGTCGATGGCCTTCATCTGCTTGAGGAAGCCTTCCAGCTTCTCCAGCGGCAGGGCGCTCGGGCCGTCGCAGCGGGCAATTTTCGGATCCGGGTGGGATTCGATAAAGAGACCGGCGAGGCCCACCGCCATGCCGGCACGGGCTAGCTCGGTCACCTGCTCGCGGCGACCGCCGGAGGCCGCTCCCAGGGGATCACGGCACTGCAGGGAGTGGGTGACGTCAAAGATGACCGGATAGCCGCCGGTGCTCTTCTTTATGACGCCCAGACCCAGCATGTCCACTACCAGGTTGTCATAGCCGAAGTTGGCACCACGCTCGCAGAGGATCAGGCGATCGTTGCCACACTCCTCGAACTTGTCGGTGATGTTCTTCATCTGGCTTGGGCTCAGGAATTGCGGCTTCTTGATGTTGATGACGTTGCCGGTGCGGGCCATGGCCTCCACCAGATCGGTCTGGCGCGCCAGGAAGGCGGGCAGCTGGATGACGTCGACCACCTCGGCGACCGGTTTGGCCTGATGGGGCTCATGCAGATCGGAGATCACCGGCATGCCGAAGGTCGCTTTCAGCTCCTGGAAGATCTTCATCCCCTCTTCCAGACCCGGGCCGCGATAGGAGTGGATGGAGGAGCGGTTGGCCTTGTCCCAGCTCGCCTTGAACACGAACGGGATGCCGAGCTTGCTGGTCACTTCCACGTACTTCTCGCACACCGCCATCGCCATGTCGCGGGATTCCAGCACGTTCATGCCGCCGAACAGCACGAAAGGTTTGTCGTTAGCGACGTCGATCTGGTTGACCTTGATATTCTTCTGTTCCATCTCAGGGATCCTTAATGGAGGGGCTTGGGACTGAGGTCCAGGGTGGCCAGCTGGGTTTTCAGCACATCGGCCACGGGATCATCAGGGCATTGTTCAATAAAGTATTCGAAATCGTCGGCGGCAAAGCGCGGGCAATCGAGTTGCTCATAGATGAAGCCCCGATCCCGCGTCTCCAGCGGATCGCCGGGCTTCATGCGCAGCAGCAGCTCGCTGCAGCGCAACGCCTCCGTCATGCGCTCCTCGCGCAGCAGGGCGCCCTTGCTGACATTGAGCAAGCGCTCGATGATCTCCCACTGCCCCGATGGCTGCAGATGATCATCGCTCAGACTCGCCAGGTTGCCGAGGGCACCGCGCAGCAGCAGTTCGATGCGGTGCCGGCTCAGTTCATCACCGTTGAAGGGGTCCACATAGACCTCCCCGTCCAGACCGGCAAAACTCAGGAGGAAATGGCCGGGGAAGCAGATCCCCTCCACATCCAGCCCTATCTTGCGACCCAGCTGGATGAGGAGGATGCCGAGACTGACCGGGATCCCCTTGCGCCTTGCCAGCACCTGGTCCAGATCGCAGTTGGCGGACGAGAAGTAATCCTGCCAGTCGCCACGAAAGCCCAGGGTCTGGTAGAAACCCTGCAACAGCTGACGGCGCACCTCGTCGCAGTCTCCCTCGGCAATCGTTTCGTCCAGCCAGGCATCGAGGCGGGCAAGCTCGGCCTCTCCCGTGCCGCCATGGCCCCGGATCTCGTCGCTCACCGACAGCGCCAGCTCGGCCAGATCGTGAGCCTCGAAGTCGGTCCACTCATCCACACGTATCATCGTCATCCTTCCTAGCCGAACAGGCTGGCCTGCTTTTGCACCGCAAGCTTGGCGATAAAGAAGATCCACCCCAGTGCGCCCAGGAAGGCAAACCAGCGGATGCCGTTGCTGCGGGCCAGGCGCAGCGCCATCATGGCCAGAAACGCCACCACCAGGATGGACGTCAGCTTCTCGGCCAGCCAGGGGATGGCGTTGTTGAGGGGGTTGAGACCCAGCACCATGCAGAGCAGCGCACCGGAGAGCACCACCAGGCCGTTGAGCCAGCCGCTGATCTTGAGGGTGCGGGCGCCCCCTGCCAGCGCGGAGCCGGTCTGCAACCAGTAAAAGCGCAGGATAAACATCAGCACGGCCCCGGCAATCAGGGTGAGGTGCAGATGCTTGAGAACAACATACATAAGATTTCCTTGAACAGGGGCAGACCGGGCCCGCCCGTCATATCACTGAGCCAGGCGCCCCAGGGTCACCCGCTCGTTATCGCCGTAATCGCGCACGGTTTCCACCTGGACGTAGCCTTGTTGCAGCAGGAGTTGACGCACCGCCTCCCCCTGATCCCAGCCGTGTTCCAGCAACAGCCAGCCACCTGGCACCAGATGGGCGGGCGCCTGGGTGACGATGAGGCGGATATCCGCCAGCCCCTGCTCCTCCGCCACCAGGGCGGAGCGCGGCTCGAAGCGCACGTCCCCCTCGTGAAGATGGGGGTCCGTCCCGTCGATATAGGGCGGGTTGGAGACGATCATCGCAAAGCGCGGTGCATCCGAGAGCGGCGCAAACCAGCTGCCGTCGCGCACCTCGATGGGCAACCCCAGGGCGGCGCTGTTGGTGCGGGCCAACGCGGCCGCGGCCGGCATCCTGTCCACCGCCCATACATCGGCATCCGGTCGCTCAGACTTGAGTGCAAGGGCGATGGCACCGGTGCCCGTGCCCAGATCCAGCAGGGCGCAGGGGCCGCCCGGCAGGCGAGCCAGCGCCTGTTCCACCAGCACCTCGGTATCGGGGCGCGGGATCAGGGTGGCCGGGCTCACTTTCAGCGGCAGCGACCAGAACTCCCGCTCGCCGATGAGGTGGGCAATGGGCTCACCATTGAGGCGACGGGCAAGCCAGCCCGCCAGGGTCGCCTGCTGGGCGGCATCGAGCTCGTGCTCCGGCCAGGTCATCAGATAGCTGCGCCGACAATCCAGCAGATGACAGAGCAGGGCATCGGCGTCGGCACGGGGGGATTCCCCGGAGGCCAGGGTCGCCATGATATGGGCGCGGGCCTGCTGGATCTGCATCAGTTGCTCTCGGCCAGGGAGGCGAGCTGATCCGCCTGATACTCCTGCACCAGGGGGGTGATCACGCAGTCCAGATCCCCTTCCAGGATGTCGCCCAGACGATAGAGGGTGAGGTTGATCCGGTGCTCGGAGAGACGCCCCTGGGGATAGTTGTAGGTGCGGATGCGCTCGGAGCGATCCCCGGAGCCCACCAGGTTGCGGCGGGTACTCTGCTCGGCGGCGCGGTGGCGTTCGTCCTCGGCCGCCTGCAGGCGGGCAGAGAGCACCGACATCGCCTTGGCGCGGTTCTTGTGCTGGGAGCGCTCGTCCTGGCACTCCACCACCAGCCCGGTGGGCAGGTGGGTGATGCGGATGGCGGAGTCGGTCTTGTTGACGTGCTGGCCGCCGGCACCGGAAGCGCGGAAGGTGTCGATCTTCAGCTCGGAGGGGTTGATCTCCACCTGCTCGGCTTCCGGCACTTCCGGCAGCACGGCCACGGTACAGGCGGAGGTGTGCACCCGGCCCTGGGATTCGGTCTCGGGGACTCGCTGCACCCGGTGGCCGCCGGACTCGAACTTGAGGCGGCCGTAGACGTGCTCGCCGTCCACCTTGGCGATCACCTCCTTGTAGCCACCGTGTTCGCCGTCATTGCAGCTGACGATGGAGACACGCCACCCCTGACGCTCGGCGTAGCGGGAGTACATGCGGAACAGATCCCCCGCGAAAATGGCCGCCTCGTCGCCACCGGCACCGGCGCGGATTTCCAGATAGCAGTTGTTGTCATCCTTGGGGTCGCGCGGCAACAGCATCACCTGAAGCGCCTGCTCCTGCTCCTCGAAGGTCGCCTTGGCGAGCGGCAGTTCCTCCTGCGCCATCTCCCGCAGCTCGGCATCCTCTTCCTCCAGCATCAGCCGGGTGGTGTCGAGGTTCTCTTCGGCCTGGCGGAAACGCTGGAAGGCGTGAACGATATCTTCCAGCTGGGCGTATTCCCGGGTCAGGGCGCGGTATCTGTCCTGATCCGAGGCGACCCCGGGCTCCCCGAGCAGGGCCTGTACTTCTTCATGGCGCTCGATGAGGCCTTCCAGCTTTCTGATCAATGAGGGGTTCATGACTCTTGGATTCTCGATGGAGGACGGGACGGCAAAGGGCCGTCCCAACACTATGATTCTTGTGACAATCCCAGCACCTGACGCAGTTGGGCCAGCTTGTGGCTGTCCCCCTGGGCGGCGGCCTGGCGCAGGGCCTGGGTCGGTGCGTGGATCAGCTTGTTGGTGAGGCGATGGGCCATGGCCTTGAGCGCCTGCTCGGCATTTTCACCCTGTTGCAGGGCCAGCAGGGCCCGCTGCAACTCTTCGTCGGCGACCTGCTGTGACTGATGGCGATAATCGCGAATGAGATCCACCGAGTGCTGGCTGCGATACCAACCCATGAACTCGTCGCGCTCTTCCTGCACGATGAGTTCCGCCTCGGCGGCCGCCCGCTTGCGGGTCTCCAGGTTCTGCTCGATGATGCCCTGCAGATCGTCCACCGTGTAGAGATAGGCATCGGAGAGCTCGTCCACCTCGGCTTCGATGTCGCGGGGCACGGCGATGTCCACCAGGAACATGGGCTTGAAGCGACGCGCTTTGAGCGCCCGCTCCACCATGCCCTTGCCGATGATGGGCAGGGGGCTTGCCGTGGAGCTGATGACGATGTCCGCCTCGTGCAGGTAGTCCGGGATCTCTTCGAGCGTCATTACCTGGGCACCGAACTCCTCTGCCAGTAACTGGGCCCGTTGCAGGGTGCGGTTCGCCACCATCATCCGGGTCACGCTCTGCTCGCGCAGGTGGCGGGCCACCAGTTCGATGGTTTCGCCGGCGCCCACCAGCAGCACCTTGGTCTGGGAGAGATCGGAGAAGATACGGCGGGCCAGGCTCACGGCGGCGAAGGCCACCGACACCGCGCTGGCGCCGATCTCGGTGTCAGTGCGCACCCGTTTGGCCACCGAGAAGGATTTCTGGAACAGGCGCTCCAGGGATCCTTTCACCGCATCCGCCTGCTGGGCGTGGGCGTAGGATTGCTTGATCTGCCCCAGGATCTGCGGCTCCCCGAGCACCAGGGAGTCGAGGCCACAGGCCACCCGCATCAGGTGTCGCACCGCTTCCTCGTCCTGGTGCCGGTAGATGGCGGAGAGCACCTCGCTCGCCTCCAGCGCGTGGAACCGCTGCAACCAGTTCAGCACCTGCTCCCCCTGCCCCTGCTCCAGGCTGCAATAGAGCTCGGTGCGGTTGCAGGTGGAGACGATCACCGCCTCGCTGACGCCAGGCTGCTCCACCAGCTCACGCAGGGCGCGATCGATGCGGTCCGGGCCAAAGGCGACCCGCTCCCGCAAGGCGACACTGGCGGTGTTGTGGTTGATTCCGAGGGCAAGCAGACTCATGGGTGGGTGATGATCGTTTCATGCACAGGGTGTAGAGGCCGACAATTGTACGAGAAAGGGTAAGTCTTTAAAAGCAATACGGCCGCCCCTTATACTGTCGCAAACCTCATCTGCGGAGCTCCACCTTGTTGTTGCGTATCTTCTCCCTCGCCTGCCTGCTGGTGCTGGCGGGCTGTACCACCACCCAACCCCAGCGGGATCAGGTCAACTGGCAGCAGGAGCGCGCCCGCCTCGAACGCCTCACACACTGGCAGTTGTCGGGCAAGATGGCCATCATCACCGCCCGCCAGAAGGGCAGCGCCCGCCTCAACTGGCAGCAAAACGGCGACGACTATCGCCTCAACCTCACCAGCCTCATCGGCACCCATATTCTGGAACTCTCCCGCACCGGCGGCGAGGTGACTCTGCTCGACAACGACGGAAAACAGCACCAGAGCCAGGATGCCGAGCTCCTGGTCTATCAGCTCACCGGCTGGCACATTCCGGTGGCTGGGCTGCCTGAGTGGATCAAGGGATTGCCGGGGCAGGCCGAATTCGAGCTCAACCCCGATGCCAGCCTCGCCAGCGTGCGCGACGGCCAGTGGCAGATCGTCTACGGAGACTATCGGGATCAGGACGGCTATCGCCTGCCCCACCTGCTCACCATGACCGGGCAGGAGAGCCGTCTCAAGCTGCAGATCAACGAGTGGACCCTGGCACCATGATGCACGACCAGGCGCCGATCCGCTGGCCCGCCCCGGCCAAGCTCAACCTCTTCCTGCACGTCAACGGCCGCCGCCCCGATGGCTACCACGAACTGCAGACCCTCTTCATCTTTCTCAACCACGGCGACTGGCTCGAATTCGAGCCGATCCCCGGCAGCGACCAGCTCACCTTGAGCCCGGCCATTCCCGGCGTGCCCGATGAACAGAACCTCATCATCCGGGCTGCGCGACTGTTGCAGAGCCGGTTGGCCAGTCCGCAGGGAGCCCATATCCGGCTGGAGAAGGTACTGCCCATGGGCGGTGGCATCGGGGGCGGCTCGTCGGACGCGGCCACCACCCTCGTGGCCTTGAACCACCTCTGGCAAGCCGGCTTGAGTGAAGACGAGCTGGCCGAGCTCGGCGTGCAGCTGGGCGCCGACGTGCCGGTGTTCGTGCGGGGCAAGGCCGCCTTCGCCGAAGGCGTGGGGGAGCGGTTGCAACAGATCGAGGTGCCGGATGCCTGGTACCTGGTACTCAAGCCGGATTGCCATGTGGCCACCGCCGCCGTGTTCCAGGATCCCGACCTGCCCCGCAACACCCCCAAGATGACCCTGGACAATCTGCTGGCAGGAGAGTGGAAAAACGATTGCGAGCTGCTGGTGAAAAAGCGCCACCCCGAGGTTGCCAATGCGCTCGGCTGGTTGCTAGAATACGCGCCGTCAAGAATGACGGGCACTGGCGCCTGCGTCTTTGCTCGATTTGAAGACGAAATGGCTGCTCGGAAGGTGTTGGCAAGAGTGCCGGAAGGCTGGGATGGGTTTGTCGCCAAGGGCGAGAACATATCACCACTCTTCGTCACTTTGCAACAAGTGAGTGATTGGGGTATCGCCAAGCGGTAAGGCAGCGGGTTTTGATCTCGCCATTCCTAGGTTCGAATCCTAGTACCCCAGCCAACTCTCTCCTTGTTGAGGCCGTATCGGGAGGTGTTGACCTCGTCGATGTGTCTTGGGCCAATCTGACGCGATGGCGCTCAAGGTGGATTCCCGTCCACCCACCCTGCGGGTGATGAGATGCCATCCTCGACATCGCCCAGAGACCTTGTCCGTCATCTTGCTAAATCGTTTGCCCCCAAACGATACGGGTCTAAAATCAGACTCCCCACATACTGGATGCAACCCCGAGGTTTCAAACCGTGCCTGACATGAAGCTGTTTGCTGGTAACGCAACGCCGGAACTAGCCCAGAAGATCGCAGATCGCCTGTTTATCAAACTCGGCAATGCTGCCGTAGGTCGCTTTAGCGACGGCGAGATCAGCGTACAGATCAACGAGAATGTACGCGGTGGCGATATCTTCATCATTCAATCCACCTGTGCCCCGACCAACGACAATTTGATGGAATTGATCGTCATGGTGGATGCACTGCGTCGTGCTTCAGCTGGCCGTATCACTGCCGTTATCCCCTACTTTGGTTATGCCCGTCAGGACCGCCGCGTCCGCTCCGCACGTGTGCCCATCACCGCCAAGGTCGTCGCCGACTTCCTCTCCAGCGTGGGTGTGGACCGTGTGCTGACCGTTGACCTGCATGCCGAGCAGATCCAGGGCTTCTTCGACGTCCCCGTCGACAACGTGTTCGGCAGCCCGGTGCTGCTGGAAGACATGAAGGCCAAGAACCTCGAATCCCCCGTGGTCGTGTCACCGGACATCGGCGGCGTAGTCCGTGCCCGTGCCATCGCCAAGCTGCTGGACGACACCGACATCGCCATCATCGACAAGCGTCGTCCCCGTCCGAACGTCTCCCAAGTCATGCACCTGATCGGCGACGTAGCCGGTCGTGACTGCGTCATCGTCGACGACATGATCGACACCGGCGGCACCCTGTGCAAAGCGGCCGAAGCGCTGAAAGAGCGTGGTGCCAAGCGCGTGTTCGCCTATGCGACCCACCCTGTCTTCTCCGGCACCGCCGTTGAAAACATCAAGAATTCGGTCATCGACGAGCTGATCATCACCGACTCCATCCCGCTCACCCCGGAGATGAAGGCAGTCGGCAAGGTCAAGCAGCTGACCCTCTCCTCCGTGCTGGCCGAAGCGATTCGCCGCATCAGCAACGAAGAGTCCATCTCTGCCATGTTCGAGCATTGATAGACCCTGTCGTGACAAAAACCGCCGAATGGCGGTTTTTGTTTTTTGGGTGCCTGGCGCCAACCGCCAGCCTTCACTCGGCAAGAGACGAAAACCTCGGACGAGCCACCCCACCCGAGCCCTTCTGTCCGGCTTTTCCCCGACCTTGCCGCACTTTGGTTGAGTGATCGCCACTCGGCGGCTAGAATATTGCGTCCCATTGCCCCGGGCCATCCGCCCATGGCAAGTAGCGAGTGAAGACATCAAGCGTGACAAGTCAAATCAAACTGATTGTCGGGCTGGGTAATCCCGGCCCCGAATATGCCAAGACCCGCCACAATGCGGGCGCCTGGTATGTGGAGCAACTGGCACGCTGGCACAATGTCAGCCTGCGCGAAGAGCCCAAGTTCTTCGGCCACACCGCCCGCTTCCTGGTGGACGGGCAGGATGTGCGGCTGCTCATCCCGAACACCTACATGAATCTCTCCGGCAAGGCCGTGGCGGCGCTCGCGCGCTTCTACCAGATCGCCCCGGAAGAGATCCTGGTGGCCCACGACGAGCTGGACCTGCCTCCCGGCATCGCCAAGTTCAAGCAAGGGGGCGGTCACGGCGGCCATAACGGCCTCAAGGACATCATCGCCAGGATGGGCAACAACAATAACTTCTTCCGGCTGCGCCTTGGCATCGGCCATCCGGGCGCCAAGGAGCTGGTCGCCGGCTTCGTGCTGACCAAGGCGCCCAGCAGTGAGCAGAGTCTGATCGAGGCCGCGCTGGACGAGTCCCTGCGCGCCACCGACATCCTGTTCAAGCAGGACATGACCAAGGCCATGAATCGCCTGCACAGTTTCAAGGCCGAGAAAGTCTAGGCCTTCAGCCTGCATCGCCAGGCAGTTCAAGATGACCGGCCCCTGGCGAGATCCCTCGCCTCGGGGTCAAGCAACACGACACGGGCCGCCCGCGCGGCCCCTTGAAGCATCCATCAACAAGGTAACAATCCATGGGTTTTAAATGCGGTATCGTGGGCCTGCCCAATGTAGGCAAATCCACCCTGTTCAATGCGCTGACCAAGGCCGGCATCGAAGCCGCCAACTTCCCGTTCTGCACCATTGAGCCGAACACGGGTGTGGTCCCCATGCCGGATCCCCGCCTCGACCAGCTGGCGGCCATCATCAATCCGCAGCGTGTCGTGCCGACCACCATGGAATTCGTGGACATCGCCGGCCTGGTGGCCGGTGCCTCCAAGGGCGAAGGCCTTGGCAACCAGTTCCTGGCCAACATCCGTGAAACCGAAGCCATCGGTCACGTGGTGCGCTGCTTCGAGGACGAGAACATCGTCCACGTGGCGGGCAAGGTCTCCCCGGCCGACGACATCGAGGTGATCAACACCGAGCTGGCCCTCTCCGACCTGGATGCCTGCGAGCGCGCCATCAATCGCCAGTCCAAGCGTGCCAAGGGCGGCGACAAGGATGCCAAGCTGGAAGTGGAAGTGCTGGAGAAGATCAAGGTTGCCCTGGAAAACGGCCAGATGATCCGCGGCATGAAGCTGGACAAGGATGAGCTGGACGCCGTCAGCCACCTCAACTTCCTGACCCTCAAACCCACCATGTACATCGCCAACGTGGCGGAAGATGGCTTCGAGAACAACCCCTACCTGGATCAGGTCCGTGAGATAGCCGCCGCCGAAAACGCCGTTGTTGTGGTCGTCTGCTGCGCCATCGAGGCGGACATCGCCGAGCTGGACGACGAAGACCGCGCCGAGTTCATGGCGGATCTGGGCATCGAGGAGCCGGGCCTGAACCGGGTGATCCGTTCCGGATACGAGCTGCTCAAGTTGCAGACCTACTTCACCGCCGGTGTGAAAGAAGTGCGCGCCTGGACCATTCCGGTAGGCGCCACCGCCCCGCAGGCCGCTGGCAAGATCCACACCGACTTCGAAAAAGGCTTTATTCGCGCCCAGACCATCGCCTTCGACGACTTTATCACCTACAAGGGTGAGCAAGGCGCCAAGGAAGCAGGCAAGATGCGCGCGGAAGGGAAAGACTACATCGTCAAGGATGGCGATATCATGAACTTCCTGTTCAACGTCTAACCCCATGAGAGGCCAGCATTTGCTGGCCTCTTTTTTATCTGGCCAGAGGCGCGATCTGGGTGCGAATGTCGTAAAAAAAACCAGATTGTTGGGCTTTTGCACGACAGCGGCCAATAACTCGCCAAACGCACCCAAATTCGTTTTTTCAAACAAAAAAAGGGTTGACGCCCCAGAGCCAGATACGCATAATTCCGGCCGCACAGTGACGAGGCAACGACTCACTGGAAGCACGGTTGGCTATGTAGCTCAGTTGGTTAGAGCATCGCACTCATAATGCGGGGGTCACAGGTTCGAATCCCGTCATAGCCACCATCTCTAGTTGGGGTATCGCCAAGCGGTAAGGCAGCGGGTTTTGATCTCGCCATCCCTAGGTTCGAATCCTAGTACCCCAGCCATTTTTTGAATGATGTTTGATAGTCTCTGTCAGGCATCGTCGTTGGGGTATCGCCAAGCGGTAAGGCAGCGGGTTTTGATCTCGCCATCCCTAGGTTCGAATCCTAGTACCCCAGCCATTTTTGAATGATGTGTGACAGTCTCTGTCGGGCATCGCTGTTGGGGTATCGCCAAGCGGTAAGGCAGCGGGTTTTGATCTCGCCATCCCTAGGTTCGAATCCTAGTACCCCAGCCATTTTTCTGTTCTCTTCCACGTTTGTGGTTGACAACAAACGGCTATGTAGCTCAGTTGGTTAGAGCATCGCACTCATAATGCGGGGGTCACAGGTTCGAATCCCGTCATAGCCACCATGTTTGAAAAACGTTCCTTCAATCATCCGATTGCAAAGAACACTGTTGGGGCATCGCCAAGCGGTAAGGCAGCGGGTTTTGATCTCGCCATACCTAGGTTCGAATCCTAGTGCCCCAGCCATTTTTGCTTGTATTCGACGCAAGTCGTGCACAAGACGGCTATGTAGCTCAGTTGGTTAGAGCATCGCACTCATAATGCGGGGGTCACAGGTTCGAATCCCGTCATAGCCACCATTATTCTTGCGGAAGTGGCGAAATTGGTAGACGCACCAGATTTAGGTTCTGGCGCCCTAGGCGTGAGAGTTCGAGTCTCTCCTTCCGCACCATCGAAAGCAGTACCAAACAGACCAGCTCAGGCTGGTTTTTTTGTATCCGGCGTTTGCCGCTCTTCTTCCCCTCTCCATGCCATCGTGCGCCCGCAACGCCACCTCATGTCTCAACGGCTGAGCCTTGTGCTCTCCTCTGCGACGGCGCTATGTCCTGCTCCGGCGTGATGCCGCCCTTTTCATCTCGCAGAGCGCTGCGGGCAATAAAAAGGCGGCCCGCAGGCCGCCATATCGTTTGCTGTCGTCAGAACGGGAAGAACCAGGGGATGGCGATGACGCTCACCACCATCACCAGCAAGGTGAAGGGCACGCCGATGCGCACGAAATCCATGAACTTGTAGTTGCCCGGGCCCAGCACCAGGGTGTTGACCGGCGACGAGACCGGCGTCATGAAGGCTGCCGAGGCGGCGATGGCGATGGTCATGGCAAAGGGATAAGGCGACACCCCCATCTGATGGGCCGTACCCAGCGCGATGGGCGCCATCAGCACCGCCGTCGCCGTGTTGGAGATGAAGAGCCCGATGACGGCACAGAGCGCGAAGAGGCTGGCCAGCATCACCCTGGGGCCCATCTCCCCCACTGCCGAGATGAGCGCGCCGACGATGAGATCCACCCCGCCGGTCTGCTGCAATGCAAGGGCAAAGGGCAGCATGCCCACGATGAGGATCAGGGTCGGCCAGTGGATGGACTTGTAGGCGCTCTCCAGATCGATGCAGCGGAACTTGCCCATCAGCAGGCAGGCGATGAGCGCCGCAATCACGTTGGGCACGGGATCCGTCACCATCAGCACTATCATGACCCCGAGGGCAATCAGGGCGTGAATGGCCTGGCTGCGGGCCGGCGCCATCTCGTCCACTTCCGCAGGCAGGCCCAGCAGCAGAAAATCGCGATGATGGGTCTGCAACTGACGAATGAGGCTCCAGTTCCCCACCACCAGCAGGGTATCCCCCATCTGCAGCGCCTCGTCCACCAGCTTGCCGGTCAGCGCCTCTCCATCCCGGCGGATCCCCACCACGCTCAGACCGTAACGGGAACGGAAGGTCACCTCGCGGATGCTCTTGCCGAGCAGCCGGGAGCCGGGGATGAGGGAGACCTCCGCCATGCCCACCTCCCGCGCCTGGTCGGAGAAATACTCCCCGCGCAATATCATGGGTTCTAGCCGCGCCTCGCTGCAAAACTCCCGCACATCCACCTCGGGATCCGACATGTCGATGAGCAGCACATCCTTGGCCTGGAACTCGGTCACCCCGGTGACACTGACCATCACCCGCCTGAACTTGCGCCAGCGCTCCATCCCGATGACGTTGGCCCCGAAGCGGGCACGCAATTGCAGCTCGTCGAGGGTCTGGCCGATCAGGGGGGAGTCGGGCCGGATCGCCAGTCGGCGTGCGCGCCCCGCCAGCCGGTAGTCACGGATGAGATCCCGCATGGTGCTGCGTCCCATCTGCTTGCCCTTGCCCTCCTCTCCTTCACGCACCAAGGAGGTGCGCATCAGCAGCATGTAGAGGATCCCCATCCCCAGAATGATGACCCCCATGGGGGTGAAGCCGAAGAAGCCGAACCCCTGGATGTCGTGGCGCATCAGTTCACTGTTCACCACCATGTTGGGAGGGGTTGCCACCAGCGTCATCATGCCGCTGATAAGGCCGGCAAAGCCGAGCGGCATCATCAGTCTGCCCGCCGGGATCCCCACCCGGTTCGCCACGCTCAGCACCACGGGGATGAAGATGGCCACCACCCCGGTCGAACTCATCACGGCCCCCAGGGTCGCCACCGCCACCATCAGCAGCACCAGCATGCGGGTTTCGCTGCTGCCGGCCACCTTCACCAGGGCATCTCCCACCTGATAGGCGATGCCGGTACGCACCAGCCCCTCCCCCACCACGAACAGGGCGGCAATCAGAATGACGTTGGGATCGCTGAATCCTGCCAGCGCCTGCGGCAGGGTCAGGGTGCCGCTCAACACGAACAGGATGATGATCAACAAGGCGACCACGTCCATGCGGACCTTGTTGGTAATAAACAGGAGAATGGCACCCACCAGCATGCTGAGCACCCAGATCAACTCGGAATTCACACTTGCTCCTTTTGTTCAACGTCAACCACGGCCGGCCTCGGACGCCATCAGACCACAGAGCCCGTCCCCCTGATTTGTTACATATCAAGAAAGAGGAGGCCGCATCATCTCACATTCAGGTTCAGTTGCGGCCATTTTACCGGTCCGTGAACGCAGTCGGTCGCCCTTCACATGTCGGGGTAAAAAGTGCTGCACGCTCCCCTTGCCCCTCCTAAAATGGGCCCGCCGCGGCCTGAGCCGCCCTCTCACCCCTTGCCCTTCGGAGACGACATGACCCAGCACACCCCGGCCTACCCGGCATTCACCTTCTTCAGCCGCTTTGTCGCCGACATCCAGGTTGGCCGAAAGACCATCACCATCCGCGACGAGAGCGAGGCAAACTGGCAGCCCGGCCAGCGCCTGGCCCTGTTCACCAACCCGGAACACCAGCCTTTTGGCACCATTGAGGTCATCTCGGTCAAGGCGGTCGCCTTCGAGGCGCTGAGCGACGAGCACGCCCGTCAGGAGAACATGACCCTCCCCGAGCTTAAAGATGTGATCCGCGATATCTACCCCGCACTGCCGCCCCTCTATGTGATTGAATTCGTGCTGATTGAAGCCTGATTTTGTGAGCTGCCTCAGCTAACGCCGGTTGCGCTCACGGGCCAAAAGCGCACAATAACTGTTTTTATATACAGTCATTGGTGTCTTATGGAAAAACAACTCGAACCGGCCATCGCAGCCATGGTGGCAGACTTCATCGCCGCAGGTCGTCCCAAGGCGAGCCAGCTGAGCTGGCAGGCGCGCCGTGACGGCTACCTAGCCTCTGCCCTGTTGGGCGGTGAGCGGGAAGAGGTGGGCGCCATCGAAGAGTGGCAGGCCGATCACCACGCCATCCGCTGCTATCGGCCCGCAGACAAACCGGACCCCGCGTATCCGGTGCTGATCTATTTTCACGGCGGCTGTTTTGTCAGCGGGGATTTCGAGACCCACGATCGCCAGATGCGGATGCTGTGCAACCGGGCCAGCGCCCTGATCTTCGCCGTACACACCCGCCTCGCCCCGGAACACACCTATCCTGCGGCTCACGACGATGCGCTGGCCGCCACACGGGCCATCATGGCCGAGGTGGAGAAATGGCATGGGGATCCGGCACGTCTCGCCATTGCTGGCGACAGCGCAGGGGGTCATCTCGCCCTGATCACCACCTTGCGGCTCAAGGCTGCCAACGCCCCCTTGCCCAAGGCCCTGCTGCTTCTCTATCCCATGCTGGATGCCCTCTGCGAGAGCCAAAGCTACCGCGATCTCGGTGACGACTACCTCATCACCCGGGACATGCTCGCAAGCGGTTTTCACGCCTACCTGGGCAGCCAGCCCCCCTGCCATCCCGAAGCCAGCCCGCTCCACCATCCCGCCCTGTCAGGATTGCCGCCGACCCATATCGTCACGGCGGAATATGATCCGCTGCGCGACGAAGGGGAAGCCCTGTATGGCAAGCTGGTGCAGGCTGGCGTCGATGCCACTTGCCAGCGGCAGCATGGCGTCATTCATGGCTACTTCCAACTGGCGGCCATCAGCCCTGCCGCTCGTCAGCTCATCGACCAGATAGCCATGATGCTCAGAAGACTCTGAGTTGGAACCGGCCCCCAAGCCGTGTTAAAAGTGTCTCTTTTGAATCATGGAGGTAACCGAGTGTTCGAGATAGCGAGCCTGAAAGAGGGCATGATGCACGGGGTGGAGCTGTTCCAGCTGCTGCTGGAGATCATCTCCATCGCCTGCGTGGTCATCGGCCTTGGCAAGACCCTCTGGCTGGCGGCCAGAGTGCGGGATCACGAGCCCGGCTTTCCCCGTATCCGCCTCTGCTTCGGCAGCTGGCTCATCCTGGCGCTGGAGTTCCAGCTCGCCGCCGACATCCTGGCCACCACGGTGGCCCCGAGCAAGGAGGAGCTGGTGCGCCTCGCCATCATCGCGGTCATCCGCACCTTCCTGAACTACTTCCTCGGCAAGGAACTCGATGCCCAGGCCGAGCGCCAGCAACCCGAGCCTGTCAGGTCACCTTCCCGCCCCGACGCCCGATGAGCGGGCTGAGTGGCACAAGGCCACGACACGGAAGGAAAGGCACCTGCCTGATCCCATGAAGAGGGCTCCCCGCGGGGAGCCCTCTTTGTATCCGATAGCAACCATCAGACGTGCTTGCTGGCCAGCTCGTGGCGCTTCAAGGCCAGCAGGGTGATGAGCAGGGCGGCGCTGGCGATCAGCGCCATGCCGATATAGGTGGCGCTGAAACCGGGCGCCAGCTCGGCCGGGCTCAGGCTGGCCAGGTTGTGGCTGCTGCCTGCTGGCAGGGCGGCATGGAACAACACGGCGCAGATGGCGACACCGACCGCCCCACCCAGCTCCCGGCCGAAGTTGAACAGGGACATGCCGATGCCGCGATCTTCCCGCGGCAGGGCATTTTGCACCACCACCGACAGCGCCGGCAGCACCAGACCCAGCCCCAATCCGGCAAACCCCAGTCCCAGTCTGGCCCAGACGTCGAAGTGGATCTGCCACAGGGCCAGCGCTGCCAGGGCAAAACCTGCCACCACGAAACGCTTGTAGTGACCGGTGCGACCGATCAGCTTGCCGCCGACGAAGGCCCCTGCCGTGATGCAGACCATGAAGATCACCATGATCCCGCCACTGTCACTGGCGCTCATCCCCTTTTGCCACTGCATCTGCAACGGCAGGTAGACCAGCACGGCAAACATCAGCAGCTGCGAGGCCAGCGCCAGCAGCACGCTCACCAGATAACCCGGCAGGCGCACCAGGTGGGCCGGCAGTATGGGGTCGTGGGCCCGCCGCTCCACCAGGATCAGCAGCAACAAGGCCGCCCCCAGCGCAGCCGCGAGCCAGACGGCGGGCAAGGCCGCCTCCGGCGAGAGCAGCAACAGGGTGAGGGTGGTGACCGTAATGAGCAGTGCCGCTCCCTTCCAGTCGAAGCGGCAGTGGCGACGCACATTGAGGTGACCCAGATTGCGGTTCACCAGCCAGAGGGCGATAGCGCCGAGCGGCAGATTTATCCAGAAGATCCAGCGCCAGCTGAGCTGCTCGGTAAAATAGCCACCGAGCAGCGGGCCTGCGATGCTGGAGACCGCATAGACCGCCGAGATATACCCCTGATACTTGCCCACCTCCCGTGGCGGAATACAGTCGGCGATGACGGTGAAGGCGAGCGCGATCAGCCCCCCGCCCCCCAACCCTTGCAGCACGCGGGCGGCCAGCAGGGTCGGCAGATCCTGGGCCAGGGCGCAGGCCACTGATCCCGCCAGAAACAGGCCGATACCGATGTTGAGCATGCGTACCCGGCCGAACATGTCGCTCAACTTGCCATAGATGGGCAGGGCCGCTGTGGCCGCCAGCAGATAGGCGGTCACGACCCAGGTGAGGGCGGCACCGGCGTTCAGCTCACCCCCTATGATGGGCAAGGGGGTGGTGACGATGCTCTTTTCCAGTGAGCCCAGGGCGATCACCAGGGCCACGCTCGAGAAGACGGTTTTGGGGGACATAGGCAGGCTCGCTCATGTGAGATATCGGCACAGGGGGTGCAAGGCACATTATTGTCTCATAAATCATTAGCCGATGGTCAAAACCACTGCCAACCATGATGAAGGTCGCGACATCTGCGCGCCGGATCTGCTAGGGTGAGTCTTTGCCGAAGAGGACGCCCCCCATGCCCCAGTCATCCCCCTGCGATCATCACCAGAGTGAACAGCCCCGATTCGACGAGTACGACGCCCTGATCTTCGACATGGATGGCACCCTGGTGGACTCCATGCCTCTGCACCTGGATGCCTGGGAAATCACCAGTGCCGAGTTCGGCCTGCCGTTTGATCGGGCACAGCTCAACGAGTACGGCGGCATCCCCACCCGCAAGATAGTGACCATGCTGGCAGAGCAGCACGGGATGACCATCGACGTGGAAGCCTTTGCCCGGCGCAAGGTGGCCCTCTACCTGGCACGGATCGACGACGTCCGGGTGTTTCCCGCCATGTGGGAGCTGGTCAGGCAGTACCACGGCAAGGTGCCCATGGGCATAGGCACCGGCTCAACCCGGGAACATGCGGCGCACATCCTGCGTCAGACCGGCCTCGATGCCTTCATTCCCGTGCTGGTGAGCGCCGACGACGTGACCAACCACAAGCCTCACCCCGACACCTTCCTGAGAGTGGCCGAGCTGCTCGGCGCCAACCCCGCCAACTGCCTGGTGTTTGAAGACACCCGGATAGGCATTCAGGCGGGCAAGGCCGCCGGCATGACCACCTTGCTGGTCACCGAAGGGACGCT
Organism: Aeromonas sp. TW 6; assembly: GCF_013168745.1. Lineage (NCBI taxonomy): Bacteria > Pseudomonadati > Pseudomonadota > Gammaproteobacteria > Aeromonadales > Aeromonadaceae > Aeromonas > Aeromonas sp. TW 6. Next base: position 25,879 of record NZ_JABERS010000029.1, read on the forward strand.
GCAACGGGTGTGAGCGGTGCGGGCCCATCCTAACCGACGGGCCCGCACCAGCTTACTCGGCCTCATTCTCCACCTCCTTCCCACCTGCCGGTACCGGGCCGTCCGGCCGCTCAAATCCCAGATCTGACATGCAGTTGTCAAATTCCGACTCCCCCGGTTTGCCATGCTCCCTGCAGCTCTCAAACGCCGCTTTCATCTCGGCCGACAGCTCGTGCGGAGGCTTGGGCGGGGTACGGCTGCCCTGATCGCCCGCTGCGGCGGTCAGAGTAGTGAGGGAAAACAGCAAAGGCAGAACAATCTTCATGGTATGACTCCAAAACGGGTGGCATACACCGGCACGGTGCGGCGATGGCCCACGGCAGCGGGCGGCATCATGCTAGCGAATCGCCGCGAACTGATGGGTCAAGGGGAGGTAAAGAGGTGTCAGGTCGGCGTAAATCCATAAAAAACGCCCCAGGCGGGGCGTTGTTTTCATGGCGGCCATTACATGGCGTTGGTGGATTCGAAGATCTTGTCGGCCGACGCTTCGACGAAGCCAGGGTAGAGCACGCCGTCGGCCTGCGGGTAGCGCAGGGCAAACTCGTAGAAGCAGCTCGGGATGGTGCGCACGCCGTCGCTGAAGGGCACCTCGGCCTTGTCTGCCATGGTGGAGGATTGCTCCAGCATCACCTCGGGATCGCCCTTCACCTCGCCGCCAACGGTGTTAAGCACGAAGCCTGCCGCCTTGAGCGCCGCATTCACCTGCTGGATGGTGTCGAAGTCCTTCAGGCGGTTGATGTTGACGGTGAAGTGGTTGGCACGATAACCCCAGGCGGCCATCCAGGCGGCGTACTCGCTCTCTGCCAGCAGGGTCTGGTAGTCGGTGTGGGAGACCTGCCAGGGCGCGCCGGCGTAGAGGAAAGCCGGGGTGTCGGTGAGGTGATCGGGTACCTGATCCACCAGCTTGTGGATGATGGCCTGGGCACCTTCGGAGAGCTCTTCCACCTTCAGCTCGCTGATGAACACCTTGGGCGCATCAGGATCTTTATGCTCGAAGTGTTTGGCATAGAGCTTCTTGGCCTTGAATACATACTCGCCCTTCTCTTCATACCCCAGGGCGCGGAAGTGGGCCGCCAGTTTCTCGAGACCGAGCTTGGGCAGGTTGTAGGTCCGAAACGCCACGTGATCGTTGATGATGGGGGCACCGCCGCCCAGCAGTTGATGAACCTTGTGAGCACTGGGGGTGACCTGAATGTAGTTGTCCCACAGATGGCCAAACAGGGTGTCGATATCCTTTTGCATCTCTCTTTCCTTTGATTGCGGGTACAGACAGGGGCACCTGTTCAGTGCCCCTCTTTTATTTTCTTGTTATCAGAAGGTCAGACCGGGAGACAGCTGATCCGGCATAGCAGCCTTGCTGTCTTCGACGGAGGCGACCGGGTAAGCACAGTAGTCGGCGGCATAGTAGGCGCTCGCTCTGTGGTTACCAGAGGCACCGATGCCGCCGAAGGGGGCGGCACTGGAGGCGCCAGTGATGGGCTTGTTCCAGTTGACGATACCGGCACGGATGCGCTTGAAGAAGTGGTTCCAGTCCGCTTCGTTGTCACCGAGCAGGCCGGCCGAGAGACCGAAACTGGTGGCGTTCGCCTTCTCGATGGCCGCATCGAAGTCGTCGTAGCGAATGAGCTGCAGCAGCGGGCCGAAGTACTCTTCATCCGGCAGCGCGCTGACCGCGGTCACGTCTATGATGCCCGGGGAGACAAAGCCGGTGCCCGCTTCCAGGTGCTTGAGGGCAAGCAGGCTTTCGCCACCGAGGCGCTGCAGGTTGGCTTGCGCCTCGACCATGCCGAGTGCGGCCTTCTCGCTGATCATGGCGCCCATGAACGGCTGCTCGGCGGCGTCATAGAAGCCGACCTTGATCTGGCCGACCACCTCCACCAGGCGCTTGACCAGGGCATCGCCCCGCTCGCCGCGCTCGACAAACAGACGGCGCGAGCAGGTGCAACGCTGGCCGGAGGTAATGAAGGCGGACTGCACGATGGCATGGACGGCGCCGTCGATGTCGCTCACATCTTTCACGATCAGCGGGTTGTTGCCACCCATCTCCAGTGCCAGGATCTTGCCCGGCTGGCCGGCAAACTGCTGATGCAGGAAGTGGCCGGTACGGGAGGAGCCGGTGAAGAAGAGGCCGTCGATGTCCGGGTTGCCGGCCAGCGCCTTGCCGGTGTCGACCTCCCCCTGCACCAGGTTGAGCACCCCCTTGGGCAGCCCCGCCTCCTGCCACACCTTGACCATGGCTTCAGCCACCATGGGAGTCAGCTCGGAAGGCTTGAACACGACCGCATTGCCGGCGATGAGCGCCGGCACAATGTGGCCGTTGGGCAGGTGGCCCGGGAAGTTGTAGGGGCCGAACACGGCCACGACGCCATGGGGCTTGTGGCGCACGAACGCCTTGGCGCCCGGCATGGGGTTTTCCACCGTGCCGGTACGCTCGTCATGGGCACGGATGGAGATGGCAATCTTGCCCTGCATGGCCGCCACTTCAGTGCGGGTCTCCCACAGGGGCTTGCCGGTTTCACGGGCGATGGTCAGGGCCAGCGCCTCCTTGTGCTCGCCGAGCAGGTCGGCATAGCGGCGCACGATGGCAAGGCGCTCTTCAAGGGCCAGATCGGACCAATGGTAGAAGGCCGTGCGGGCCGCCTTGACGGCCGCATCCACCTGGGACTGGCTTGCCGCCTCACCCCGCCAGATCACCTCGTTTTTGGCCGGGTCGATGGATTCGAACGGCTTGCCTTCACCGGCCAGCCACTGGCCATCGATAAACTGGACTAAAGACATCATCAATTCACTCCCTGTGGGTACGCAGGCCGCCTCGGCAGCCTGTCTCAATGCTGTGCTGCGGGGTGGGTCAATCCAGATCGACGACGCGCACCATGTCGCCATTTTCCACCTTGAGGGCGGCCGCCATCTTGGGCGGAATGATGGCTTCGTGCTTGTCCAGATCGACCCGGATGTTGCCGTAGCAGGCGCGGTATTGCTCGAACCTGGTGTTGCAGATGAGGTAGGTATGGCCGCCGATGGGCTCACCCACCAGCACCGCCAGCTTCTGGCTGCGGCGCACGCTGCGAATGTTCTTCACCTCGCATTCGACGGTGGGGCCGGCGTCGAAGATGTCGACATAACCGCGATTCACGAACCCCTCATCCTGCAGCATCTTGAGGGCAGGCCGGGTCTTTTCGTGGGTCTTGCCGATGACGGCGCGCGCCTCGTTGCTCAGCAGATTGACATAGATGGGGTACTTGGGCATCAGCTCGGCGATGAAGCGCTTCTTGCCGATGCCGGTGAGATAGTCGACGGTGGGAAAATCCATCGAGAAGAAATGTTTTTGCAGCCACTCGTAGAAGGGGCTGTGGCCGTTGCCATCGGAGACACCACGCATCTCGGCAAAGACGGTACTGTCAAACAGCTCGGGGTGTTCGGCCATGAACAGGAAACGGTGCTTGGAGAGCAGACGGCCGTTGAGCCCCTCGCGGGCGCATTCACGCAGAAACAGGGTGCAGAGCTCGGAATTGCCGGTGTAGTCGTTGGAGAGGGTGAGGGTTTCCACGACATTGTAGATGCCGAGCTTGGGGGAGGAGTGCACCACCTTGCCGATGTGATAGTTGTAGAACGCCTGGGACAGGCCGACCGCCGCGTCGATGGCGCAGGTACCGACCATCTCCCCGGTCTCCAGATCCTCGGCCACGAAGAAATAGAGGCACTCGCCCTTGCCGGCGGGCTTGTCCAGGAAGGTCTGGGTCGAGGCATCGATCTTGCGTTGCAGCAGCTCGTCGTTGACCGGCAAGGATGTCATGCCGGTGCCGGATTCGATGGCACAGGTCTTGAGGCCGGCGAAGTCGCGCTGCTCGATAGGACGGATAACCAACATAAATGACAACTCCCTTTCATTGACGACAGGTGGGGTCCCGGCTCCTGCCGGGAGGGCTCCCCACCTCAATTTGGATCAGGCGTTGACCACCTGAGCGACCGCTTTCTCGAACCGGGCAAGCCCTTCCTTGATGTCCGCTTCCGGGATCACCAGGGAGGGGGCAAAACGCACCACGTTGGTACCGGCAACCAGCGCCATCAGGCCCTGATCGATGGAGGCGAGCAGGAAGTCGCGGGAGCGGCCCTTGAAGTCATCGTTGAGCACGGCGCCCAGCAGCAGGCCCTTGCCGCGCACTTCGCTGAAGCAGTGGTACTTGGCGTTGATGGCTTCCAGCCCTTCGCGGAACAGCTGCTCGCGCTGCTTGATGCCGCTCAGCACTGCCGGGGTGTTGACCACGTCGATCACCGCCTCGGCCACGGCACACGCCAGCGGGTTGCCGCCGTAGGTGGAGCCGTGAGTGCCCACTTTCAGGTGGGAGGCGATTTCGGTGGTGGTCAGCATGGCCCCGATGGGGAAGCCGCCGCCCAGCGCCTTGGCGCTGGTGAGGATGTCCGGGGTGATGCCCAGACCCATGTAGGCAAACAGCTCGCCGGTACGACCGACACCGGATTGCACCTCGTCATAAACCAGCAGGGCGTTGTGCTTGTCGCACAACTCGCGCACCCCCTTGGCAAACTCGTCGGTGGGGCTGATGATGCCACCCTCGCCCTGCAGCGGCTCCATCACCACGGCGCAGGTGTTGTCGGAGATGACGGCAGCCAGCTCCTCCAGGTTGTTGTAGGCGACGTGGGTGATGTCGGCAGGCTTGGGACCGAAGCCATCGGAGTAGGCAGCCTGGCCGCCGACGCTGACGGTAAAGAAGGTACGGCCGTGGAAGCCCTGGTGGAAGGCGATGATCTGGGTCTTGTGGGCCCCGAACTTCTCGATGGCGTAGCGGCGGGCCAGCTTGAGGGCCGCTTCGTTCGCTTCGGCACCGGAGTTGCAGAAATAGACCTTCTCGGCGAAGGTGGCGGCGACCAGTTTCTTGGCCAGGCGCAGGGCCGGCTCGTTGGTCATCACGTTGGAGAGGTGCCACAGCTTCTCACCCTGGGATTTCAGGGCCTCGACCAGTTTGGGATGGCAATGGCCCAGGCCATTGACCGCGATCCCGCCCGCGAAATCCACATACTCGCGGCCTTCCTGATCCCAGACACGTGACCCCTCGCCGCGCACCGGGATGATTTTGGCCGGCGCATAGTTGGGAACCATCACTTCATCAAACACTTCACGTGTCACTGCCAACAACTCTGACATATTGCTCTCCTGCTATCTCGCGGCAGAATAATCCACCGCCCAAAAGTTAAATCCGTGTAAACGTGGCGGAATTATCACAGAAAAAAAGTAAAAAGTCTGTAACTTAACCGCCTATAAGGAACAATGTTCGATTGCCTTTGAGATTTTAGGCAACCGCATTGCATAACGGCTCAGGGGGTGTTGGCAAGAGATAATTTGGACAGGGAGGAGGGTGAATAAAGTCTCAGGGAAATTTTTTTTTGCCTCATGACGGTTTTGAGACAGACATCGCAATTTTTTCAGGAAACGGCCAAAAAGTTGGCCAGCAACTGGTGCCCCTGTTCGCTCAGAATACTCTCCGGATGGAACTGCACTCCCTCCAGCGCCAGCGTTTTATGCCGCAGCCCCATGATCTCGTCCTGGCTGCCGTCGGCATGTTCGCTCCAGGCGGTGACCTCGAAACAGTCGGGGAGCGACGCCGCCTCCACCACCAGAGAATGATAGCGGGTCACCCGCAGCGGGTTGTTGAGCCCCTTGAACACCCCCTCCCCTTTGTGACGGATGAGAGATGTCTTGCCGTGCATCACCTGACGGGCACGCACCACCCGGGCACCAAAGGCCTGTGCCAGGGACTGATGGCCGAGACAGACGCCGAGGATGGGGATCTCGCCGGCAAAACGGGAGATGGCGGCCAAAGAGATGCCCGCCTCGTTTGGCGTGCAGGGGCCGGGAGAGATCACCAGATGGCGGGGGGCAAGCCGGGCTATCTCCTCCAGGCTCAGCTCATCGTTGCGCCTGACCACCACCTCTTGCCCCAGAGCGCCGAAGTATTGCACCAGGTTCCAGGTAAAAGAGTCGTAGTTGTCGATGAGTAGCAGCATGCAAACACCCTGGGAATAAGACAGAGACGGTGATCGGACAGCCCGTTGCGAGCGCGGGCAGACAAACGCCGCGCATTCTGGCATGTCTCATTGCGTTAATAAACCGGCGATCACCTCACCTGCTGTGCAGTCTGTCCGCTCTTCAATGGCGATCCGGGCCTGTCGACCCCACCCGGCGGTGGGCCTGTCCCCGATCGGGCAGCATCAGCCGCTCCATGTCAGGATGGCAAGGTAAAAGAGACGGGAGGCGACCGGGAAAAGGGCACAGGTCGTGACAGGCAGATGGGAAGGAGTCACCTTGGCAAGGGCTGACAACGGACCTCAGCGGTCCAGATAACGGCCCTGTTCCAGTTCCCGTTCCCGCTGGCACTCGGCCAGATAGATGGCAGCCGCGATGGCCGGGGTCTTGTGGTGCTTGTCGATGGCGTTGGAGACCATCAACTGCAAGGTATTGAGGCTCTTGGCCTTGCGAAACTTGCGCAGCCAGTGACCCTTGTCACCCAACTCTTCACTCAGGGTTTGTGATTCGACAGACATGCTTTCTCTTGGGGCAAAGCCCGTGTTTGACATTGGGGAGGTTGCGACAAACCGGAAGGTGTAAAACAAAGAAAGCCAGGCATCCACCCAGCTCTCTTCTACTACACCTTCCCAGTATGTCAGGCTCGAGGAACGAAGCCGACGACATCATATACGCTGATCAGGGTTTTTTCAGCCCTTTCACGCGCCTTTTGTGCGCCAGCCGCCAAAATGGCCTGCAGATGGGCCTCATCCTGACGCAGCTCGCGGAAGCGCGCCTGGATGGGTTCCAGCAAGGCGACCACGGCATCGGCCGTTTCACTCTTGAGGTGGCCGTACATCTTGCCTTCGAAGTGCTGCTCCAACTCCGGGATGGAGCGGCCGGTCACACCGGACATCAGGGTCAGCAGATTGGAAACCCCCGGCTTGTTTTCGGGATCGAAACGCACCACGGCCGGTTCGTCGGAGTCGGTCATCGCCCGCTTGATCTTCTTGACGATCTGCTTGGGATCTTCCAGCAAGCCGATGAAGTTGGCCTCGTTGTCGTCGGACTTGGACATCTTCTTGGTCGGGTCCTGCAGGCTCATCACCCGGGCCCCTTCGGTCGGAATGAAAGGTTCCGGCAGGGTGAAGACTTCGCCATAGAGGTTGTTGAAGCGGGTGCAGATGTCGCGGGTCAGCTCCAGATGCTGCTTCTGGTCATTGCCAACCGGCACCTGATTGGCCTGATAAAGCAGAATGTCGGCTGCCATCAGCACCGGATAACCGAACAGACCGACGTTGACGTTGTTCTCGAAACGGGCGGACTTGTCCTTGAACTGGGTCATGCGCGACAGCTCGCCCATCTGGGTGTAGCAGTTCAGGATCCAGCCGAGCTCGGCGTGCTGGGGCACGTGGGACTGGATGAAGACGGTGCTCTTGGCCGGGTCAATGCCCACCGCCAGATAGAGGGCGGCGGCGTCGAGGCACGCCTTGCGCAAGGCGGCCGGATCCTGGCGGGTGGTGATGGCGTGCAGATCGACGATGCAATAGAGGCAGTCGAAGTCATCCTGCATGCTGACCCACTGACGCAGGGCTCCCATGTAGTTGCCGATGGTCAGCTGGCCCGAGGGTTGGGCACCGCTCAATACGATTGGTTTAGTCATCAGAGTAGTAATCCTTGTTATCCGCCAGCCCGGTCGGGATCAGACCAGCAGGGCGTCGAGTTCGGCAAACTGCTCGCAAACCCAGTCGGGGCGCGAGTCTGCGATAGGGCGGCCATAGTTGTAGCCATAGGTGAGCCCCACCACCTTCATGCCGGCGGCCTGGGCGGCCAGTACGTCATTTTCGGAATCCCCCACCATCAGGGTGCGGGACGGGCTGACACCCAGCTCGTGGCAGGCGTGCAACAGCGGCTCCGGGCTTGGCTTCTTGACGGGTACGCAGTTGCCCCCGAGCCAGAGTGCGAAACAGTCGCTGATGCCGAGGGCCTCCAGAATGGGCTGCACGAAGTGACTCGGTTTGTTGGTCACCACGGCCTGCTGGTAACCCAGCCCCTGCAGACGGCGCAGGCTCCGGGCCACTCCGTCATACATGGCCAGGCCTTCCAGCAGACAGGCCTGATAGTGACGGTCGAACAGGGGGCGGGCCTTGGCAAACTGCTCCGGGGCGTCGCGGTAATCGAGAGCCCGCTGGATCAGCTTGTCGGCGCCGTTGCCGACCCAGGTACGCACCACGGACTCGTCGGCCTCGGCCAACCCCAGCTCCGCCAGGGTACGGTTGACCGCCAGCGCCAGTTGCGGGGCGCTGTCAATCAGGGTGCCATCCAGATCGAACAGCACCAGGTCAAAGGGGCGATCAGCGACGGACATGGGCAAGCTCCGCGCGCATCTGGTCGATCACCGCCTTGTAATCCGGCTTGCCGAAGATGGCAGAGCCCGCCACGAACATGTCGGCACCCGCCTCGGCAATCTCGCGAATGTTGTCGACCTTGACGCCGCCATCGATTTCCAGGCGAATGTCGCGGCCGCTCTCGTCGATCAGGCGACGCACCTGGCGCAGCTTGTCGAGGGTGCCGGGGATGAAGCTCTGACCGCCAAAACCCGGGTTGACCGACATCAGCAGGATCACGTCCAGCTTGTCCATTACGTACTCCAGGCAGGTGAGCGGGGTCGCGGGGTTCAGCACCAGACCAGCCTGGCAACCCTGCTCCTTGATGAGGCCCAGGGTGCGATCCACGTGATCGGAGGCTTCCGGGTGGAAGGTGATCAGGCTGGCACCTGCCTTGGCAAAATCAGGCACGATGCGATCCACCGGCTTGACCATCAGGTGCACGTCGATGAGCGCTTCGATACCGTAATCGCGCAGCGCCTGACAGACCATGGGGCCTATGGTCAGGTTGGGGACATAATGGTTGTCCATCACATCGAAATGGACCACGTCGGCCCCGGCGGCCAGCACCTTGGCCACATCCTCACCCAGACGGGCAAAGTCGGCGGAGAGGATAGAGGGGGCAATCAGAAAGTCTTTCATCAGCGTCATCCATTGGCAGCGTGGCAGAAAAAACGGCGCAATTTTATCGCAAAAGGGCGATGAAAACGACCCGCATCTACAGAACACGCCGCTCCGGCACCATGGCTGGCACACGATGCCAGGCCCGTCTCACAGAATGCCAGCGGGATCGCCAGAGGCCGCATCAGAAATGACAACGGCCCCTCAGGGACCGTTGTTCACTCAGCCGACGGCAACCAGCTCCGCCTCACCGGGATAATAGCCCTGTTCGGGCTCGATGCCGGGCGGATAGAGCGCCAGCAGCTCGGCCACCTTGTTGCGACCACCGCCGTTGCGGCTGATGGTGCGCTTGACCAGGATCTCGTCGAGCCGGGCGCCACGATAGAGCTCGCGGGTCAACTCGATGTCATGGTTGCTGATGAGCACGGGCACCCCTTTATGGGCGGCGGTGTGGCGAGCCAGCCTGGCCAGCAGCGCCTGATCGTCCAGGGTGAAACCGCCTGCCGAATAGGTGGTAAAACTCGCCGTGGTGGAGAGGGGGGCATAGGGCGGATCGCAGTAGATCACCCAGTCTTCCTCTGCACGGGCCATGGCGTCGGCATAGCTTTCACAAATGAACGTCGCCTTCTGCGCCTTCTCGGCAAACGCCCACAGCTCTTTCTCCGGGAAGTAGGGCTTCTTGTAGGAACCGAAGGGAACGTTGAACCCCCCCTTCTTGTTGTAACGGCACAAGCCGTTGAAACCATGGCGATTCAAAAACAGGAACAACTGAGCCCGTTCAAAACCGGCCGCGGTCTGGTTGAACTGGGTACGGAGCCGATAATAGGCGGTCTTGTGGTTGTGCTCGGCCACGAACAGCTTGCGGGCCTCGCTGATGAAGCTGTCCGGCTGCTGCTTGAGGTGGTTGTAGAGGCCAATGAGATCCGGATTGATGTCGTTGAGCACATAGGCGTCGTAATCCGTGTTGAGAAACACGGATCCCGCCCCGACGAAGGGCTCCAGCAACACACGCCCGGCCGGCAAACGCTCGGCGATCTCTTCGACCAGGGAGTATTTTCCCCCGGCCCATTTTAAAAACGCGCGTGTTTTTTTCATGGAAGTCCGGTGTTGACAAGGCTATGCCCAAAAAAGGGGGGTGATTCTACCCCCTTCTTCGGGTGGCTGGCTATTGCTTCAATTCTTTTTGTATCTGGGCGAATGACTTGGGCCAGGGTTGTCCCTTGAGCAAGGCAGGCGACAGCTTGCGAATGGCCGCCTTGGCCTGGGCACTGCTGGCGTAGTCTCCCTGCACCACCACATACCAGGGACTGCCACGGAAACGGGTCTTGTAGACCCACACCTTGCCCGCCAAGCCATGCTCGGCCACAAAGCTGTCTACAGCCTTGGTGTTGCTCGCCCCCATCAACTGGATGCTGTAGTGATTCTTCGGCTTCTTGTTGAGAGTCGCCACCGGCGTCAATGCCACCTTGGCCGCTGGGGCCGCGACCGGCGCTGTCTGCGCGCCACTGGCCGGTTGAGCCTCTGTCCGGGCGGGGACACTGTTCAGGGCCGGATTCTTGACCTGGGCCGTCGTTCCGGTCGGGACCGCACGGGAACCGCTCCCCACCAGCTCATCCACCACGGCCGTGGGCAAGGCGCCGCTGACGTTCGGCTGGTTCATCAATTTCTCGACCACTTCGTCGGAGATGACGACCCGGCGCCCCTCATAGTTGGTTGACTCCGTGGTGACCGTCTCGCTCTCGACCTTCTTGGGCAAGGGCTTGGCATCGGACTGCCAATCGCGGGCAACCTGATTCCCTGACGGGATGGCAGCGGCGCCACTGTTCGCCTGAGTACTCAAGGCCCCGCTCGCCGCACCGACGTTCACAGGATCGCTTGAGACGGGATCGGGCAACGCCATCCCCTGGGACGGAGCCTGGGCGGGGTCCTGGCCTGCACTGTCGAACAGGGGCAGATAGCTCAGGGCCAGCAACCCGCCCGCCACCAGGGCAAGCACGATCGCTATCTTCTTGACGGGCAACTCGGCCTGACGTTTCTTGGGCCTTCTGTCGGTCATGGTATCCTCCAGTAACAGCATGATGGCTGACGGATGTCCGCCCGCCCCATTCAGGATCTCTTCCACTTTCGGCTTGGGCAAGAGGGCAGTCGGGATCTTGAGCTCTTTGGCCTTCTCATACAAGAAGATACGTTGCTCAGGAGCGCTCAGTGGCGCGACTTCCAGCTCGAGGGCTGGCATGGCCCGTCCCTTGAGGAGCGCCTTCTGGTTGCGACACCAGGCGTCATCACCCGAGAGCAGGATGGCCAGTTTATGAGGAGATGCCAGGGTATCGTTGTGACGACAGAGCGCCCACAACTCCCCCACCAGCTCGGCAGGCAAGGTATCGGCACGTTCGATGATGAGCAGCAGTCTGGCAGGCTTGTCACCCACCATGCGAAAGAAGCTGTCCGCCAGGGCATCCTGCGCGTTGAACAGGGGACGAGCCACCACCTGCTGCAACAGCAACTGGCGCACATCCGCCATCTTCATGGACGGGCTGCCGATGAGGCTGGCCACCCGCACCGCATCGGGCAGTTGGGCAAGCAGCGACTCGCACAGTGTGCCACGGCCACTGCCTGGCTTGCCGGAGAGAAAAACAAAGGGGTGGTTGAACTCGATCAGGTGCAGCAGCCGGTCAACCAACTGCCGCTGAGAAGGCAGTTTGAGCAATTTATTAGTGGTCACGACCAGACTCGATCACCGCCATCAATTGCTCGTCTGTCACATCGGCCACGACCTGGGCCTGTCCGATCCCGATCGGCAGCACCAGCCTCAGTTTGCCTTCCAGCACCTTCTTGTCACGGCGCATATGGCGAATGAAGGCGGCAAAATCCATATCGGACGGTGCCTTGACCGGCAAATCGGCGGCCAACAGCAGATCGCGGACTCGTGCCACCTCTTGCGCCGTCATGTCGCCACGGGCCAGGGCCGTCTCGGCCGCCAGCATGGTTCCCGCCGCCACGGCTTCACCGTGCAGCCAGTTGCCATAACCCTTCTCCGCCTCGATGGCATGGCCGAAGGTATGTCCCAGGTTCAGCAAGGCGCGCACGCCGTGCTCGGTCTCGTCCTGACCGACCACATCGGCCTTGATCTCGCAGCAGCGGCGAATGGCATAGGAGAGTGCATCACCGTCGAGGCGCTGCAGGCGGGTCATGTTGGTTTCAAGCCAGGAGAAGAAGGCGGCATCCCAGATGATGCCGTATTTGATCACCTCGGCCATGCCGGCGGCAAATTCCCGGGCAGGCAGGGTCTTGAGGCAGTCGGTATCGATGATCACATGCTTGGGCTGATAGAAGGCACCCACCATGTTCTTGCCGAGGGGATGGTTGACGGCGGTCTTGCCGCCGACGGAAGAGTCAACCTGGGAGAGCAGCGTGGTAGGCACCTGAATAAACGGAATGCCTCGCTGGTAGCTTGCCGCAGCAAAGCCGACAACATCACCTATCACACCGCCCCCCAGAGCGATCAGAGTGGTATCACGACCATGGCTGGTTTCCAGCAGAGCAGACATGATCCGCTCGAAGGTCGCCAGGGTTTTGTAGGCCTCGCCATCGGGCAGGATCAGGTGTTCCACCTGAAAACCGGACAGCAACTGAATGATCTGTTCAAGATACAGGGGCGCGACCACGGTATTGGTCACTATCATGACCCGCTTGCCCTTGATCGTCTGCGCCAGTACCTCGGGGCGTTGCAGCAGACCGGCAGCTATCTCTATCGGGTAGCTGCGTTCACCCAGTTCGACCTTCAACCTTTCCATGGACGTCCTCTAATGAATTACATACCAATCAACTTGACGATTTGATTAGCGACAACTTTGGCACTCTGGTCATCCGTCTGGATGACAAAATCGGCAACCTCTTCGTACAGGGCGTTGCGCTCTTGCGCAAGACGCTCAAGCACTTCACGGGGCGGCTCTTCGGTTTGCAGCAAGGGACGACGCTTGTCTCTCTGGGTTCGCGCCAATTGCTTTTCAATGGTGGTTTCGAGGTAGACCACGATGCCGCGTGCGGAGAGTTTGTTGCGGGTTTCACGGCTCTTGATGGCACCGCCACCCGTTGCCAGCACGATACCCTGCTGTTCGGCGAGCTCACCGATCACCTTCTCTTCGCGGATCCGGAAGCCTTCTTCGCCTTCAACATCGAACACCCAGCCAATATCGGCACCACTGCGGCGCTCAATCTCATGATCTGAGTCGAAAAACTCCATGTGCAGTTGTTCTGCCAGATGTCTACCTATGGTGCTCTTGCCCGCACCCATGGGACCTATCAGGAAAATATTGCGTTTCTCAGCCATGTCTTTTCGTTAGTAATTACAAACTGTATGGCCCCGGTAAACACTCGACCGGGGTACCTATGAACCTTATCTTGCGTTGGATCAGGAGGGGGATTATCTCAGTAGAAACCAGGACTGGCAACCGCAGCCCTTACGCCCCAGCCTCATCGGGGCGTAAGGTTATATGTGTTTTACTCTCACAAGTAAAGTTTTCAGAGGGCGTCGGTCACTATCCTCGGGGTCACGAAGATCAGCAGTTCACGCTTCTTGTTTTCACTGGTGGTTTTCTTGAACAGATAGCCCAACCCAGGGATATCCCCCAGTAGCGGCACCTTGCTGACATCGCTCTTGATGGTCTGTTGATAGATGCCGCCAAGCACCAGAGTTTCACCGTTGTTGACCAACACCTGGGTGGTGATGGACTGGGCGTTGATGGACACCGCATCCCCGGTCCCGGTCGGCACGGTTTCACCCTTGGTATCCTGAGTCACGGTCAAGTCCAGGATCACCCTGTTGTCCGGGGTGATCTGCGGCGTGACCTTGAGGCTCAGCACCGCCTTCTTGAAGGTGACCGAAGTCGCCCCACTGGAAGAGGACTCCACATAGGGGATCTCGGTCCCCTGCTCGATCAGGGCCGGCTTCTGGTTGGCCGTGGTGACACGCGGACTGGCGATGATCTCGGCCTTGCTCTCCTTTTCCAGAGCAGAGAGTTCAAGATCCAGCAGGGTACCATTGGCAAGACGTGCAACCTGGAACGCCAGGGTGCCGGCCGCGTTGGTCACCGGCAGGTTGACGTTGAGTCTGTCTTCTACGTTGGGGCGAGTGATGGTGGAACTGCCATCATTGTTTCCGGCGCCATCATTACCCTCTATGGTACCCGAGGTGCCGTTGCCATGACCGTCTGTCTTGGTCACACCCCAGCGCACCCCCAGTGCCTCATCGAAACCATCATCAATGGTCACCATGCGCGCCTCGATCACCACCTGCTTGACCGGGATATCGAGGATATCCAGCATCCGCTTGACGTTGCTGATGACATCCGCCGTGTCCTTGACCACCAGCACGTTGGTACGTTCATCCACGCTGACCGCCCCTCTGGGGGAGAGCAGCTTGGTGCTCTCGGAGGAGAGCAGGGCCGCCACTTCCGATGCCTTGGCATAGTTGATCTGCAGATACTCGGTGTAGAGGGGAGCGAGATCCGCCACCTGGTTGCGGCTCTCCATCTGCTGTTTCTCGCGAGCGGCAATCTCGTCCGCCGGTGCCACCAGCAGGATGTTGTTGTCCAGCCGTTTGTCCAGCCCTCTGACCTTGAGGATGATGTCCAGCGCCTGCTCCCAGGGCACGCCATCGAGACGCAGCGTGATGTTGCCGGAGACCGAGTCCGTGGTCACCAGATTCAGATTGTTGAAATCGGCGATGATCTGCAACACGGTACGAACAGGAATATCCTGGAAGTTCAATGAGATGGGCTTGCCTTGGTACTGCTTCGCCGCCGTGGTGGCCACCCGTTTTTTCACCTCGATGATGAACATCTTGTCGGCCTGATCGTAACGGTAGTCAAACTGGCCGTTCACCGAGAGCTCGAACAGGGTGTCATTGCCCTGGCGGAACACCTCCACCTGGGAGACCGGGGTAGCAAAGTCCTGCACATTGATGAGGTTGAGCTGATCATCAGGCACCCGGGTACCGTGGAACTTGGCCAGCACTTTCTGACCACGGCTGCTGACATCCACCGCCGCCGAACTGTTGTCCAGCGTCACGAGGAACTCCCCCTGCCCCTCCTTGCCACGACGAAAATCCACGCCCTTGACCGAGTTGAAGTATGCGCCACCCATGTTTGCCTGAGACACGGACAACACCGGCTTGCTGGGGGCAACGGGCGAAGGAGCCACAGTAGGCGTGGCAGCCACGGCAGGCTGAGCCTGATACTGGGACTGGTTCTGGGCAACTCGCTGGGTGTCAATCAATGCAGACTGAGTCACCGGCTGGCTTCTGACGAGCGCAGACTGGCTGGCTGCAACAGGCGCCGCCGAGGAAGCGACCGGCTGCCCTGCCTTGTCTCCCAGCGCCACCAGCAATTTATTGCCCTGCTGATGGACCTGATAGGGGGTGAGCTGATCGAGGGCGATCTTGATGTCGAGCCCCTGCCCCTTCCCCTCAACCAGGAGGTTGTTCACCCCTTGCTGCTTGATGGGCAGGGGATTGACCGTCAGGGCACCGATGGCCCCGGGTACGTGCAGCAGAAGCTGATTGGGTTCATAGGTCAACCTGTCCGTAAAACCGCTGACCGGTTCGCTGAAGCTGAGCTCCAGCAGGAGTTGATCGGCCAGCAGGGGATTCACCTTGACCTCCTGCAACGCGGGTACTGCCCACACCTGAGTGCATCCGCCCAGCCACAGCAGCGCCACACCGGTCATCCTTCTTATTGTTGTTCTCATCTCTGCTCATCCCTGATCATAGTTTTGCGTCGAGATTGGCCATGGCCAGCTGGGTTTCTCGGGTGACCCAGCATCCTTTGCCATCCGGTACCGTCTCCATCAAGTCAACATGCGTGTTCGTTATCTTGATGACCCTGCCCTGATCCAGCCCCATGTGCTGGTTGAGCCCGACGCGCACGGCTTGCCCGTCCGGGGTTTTGATCAATGCCCACAACTGCCCCTGCTTGCCGATGGAGCCTTTCATGCTCAGGCTGGCAAGCGAGTAGCGTTCCAGCACCTCCTTTTCCCGATTGGCCACTATCTGGGCACAGTCCGGCTTGGCCTTGGCGTCCAGCCTGGAACTGGTTTCCGGCTGGGGTGCAATGAACGGACTGCGCTGATCGCTGCGTTGATAGACCATGGGAGAGAAGGGCTTTATCTCCGGCAAAGGTTCGATCGGTACCGGCTTTCTGGCCTTGGTCTGTTTGACATATTCATCCATGTCCTCCTGTCCCCCACAGGCCGTCAACAGCAGCGCCGACAAGAGAAGTACGCCCGCTCTCATGCTCATGGCTTTTTCTCCACGGTTTTGCCGTTGTACTTGTAGGTCTTGGCCTGCATGGACATACCGATCAGCTCCCCCCCCTTCCCCTGGCTGAGCTGGAAAGAATCCAGGATCACGATGCGCGGCAAAGCAGCCATGTCCGCCGTGAACTTGCCAAGTTCGTGATAGGTGCCCACGACCTCGATGCGCATGGGCAGCTCGGTGGAGAACTCGTGTTTCACCTCTGGCTCCCAGTTGATCCTGTTCAATGTCAAACCGTTGTCGGTGGCAATGAAGCTGATGTCATCCAGCAAACCGGCGACTTCGTGGGTGTTGGGCAGCTGTTTGAGCTGGGTGTCGACCAGATGTTCCAGCTGGACCATCTGCTTTCTGTATGCCTCTAGGTTCGCGGCCAGCATGGCCTTGCTCTCGAATTGTCCCTTGAGCTCGGTCTCTTTTGCGGCTTCACGACCCAGAGCCGCCAGGGAATTGGCAATCACGTAGTAATAGAGTGCCCCGCCAAGCAGAGCACAGCAGAAGAAGACAAAGATGCCCTTGGCGATCGGCGGCCAGCGGGCAATGTCATTGAGATCCAGGTCGTTGAGTTGTTGCAGGTTCATTTTTGCCCCTAAGCCACGTTGGGTAGCGCCGTGGCAATCTGGAACATCATGGAGAACTGGCTCAGGGCGATGGGGGCTACCTCGGCCGTGAAAATGGTGCTGAGCTGGGATTGTGTCAGCCAGCCGGAACCGTCGATTCGGCGCATCATGCTGGCTACCCTGCCATAGGCTTCAGTCTTTCCCTTCACGTCTATCTTGTTGTTTTGCAGAGCAAGGCTATCAAGATACACCCCGTTGGGGACCAGCACCGGCAGCTGATTGAACAGACGCACAGGGATGTTGCGGCGCATCTGCAACTGCTCGATGAGTTGCATGCGGTCAATCAACTCCTTGCGCCGTTCCTTGAGAAGCCTGATCTCCCCAAGCTGGGTGTCCAGGGTTGCCATCTCCTGCTGCAACCGCTGATTGCGCTGCTGCTGGTAACCGATCTGCTGCTGCACCAGCCAGTCTGCGGCAAAGGCGATGGCTGCCGTCCCCGCCAGGAACAGACCGAACAGGATGCCGAATTGTTTCTTCTGACGCTGCGCCCGAGCCTGCCGCCAGGGCAGAAGGTTTATATTTGACATGGTGTGAAGCTCCTCAGTGCCAGCCCGAGCGCCGTCATGTACTTGGCCCCATGAGTCAGCCCCCCCTCTCCCTGCGGCTTGCCAAAGAGTGCAAAGGGATCGGGATGCAGCACCTCGCAGTTGAGCTCGCTGCCGATTTGTCCGGCCAGCCCCGGCAGCAGGCTCCCCCCTCCGGTCAGCACCAGCCTGGAGAGCTCCTTGTTCCCCGAAGAGCTGCAAAACAGCTGCACGTTGCGCCGTATCTGCAACACCAGGGTGCTGAGGTGAGGCAACAGGACATCCACCTCATGATCCGCAGGCAAGGAGCCCTGGAGCTTAGCCAGCTCCGCCTCTTCCATACTCATGCTGTAAAAAGAGGCCAATGCCTGGCTGTATTGATCACCACCAAAATTCTGCAACCGGGAATAGATGACCTGGCCCCGTAGCAGGGCGGCGAAAGTCAGGGCGCTGGCACCGATGTCGACGATGCCAACCGGTTTCTCCGAGGTTTGCAGGTCGGGCAGGCAGGCCAGCACGGCGCGTCCGAGCGCATGGGCCCCCACATCCACCACCATGGTCGTCATGCCTGCCTCCGTCAGGGCACTGACCCGGCCACTGACGCTCTCGGTCCGCGCGGCACTGAGCAGGACCTCCTGACGCCCGTTGTCGCCCGCCATGCCGAGGATTTCAAAATCCAGGCTCACTTCATCAAGGGGAAAGGGGATGAGCTGCTCAGCCTCCAGGTGAACCTGGTTCTCCAGCTCGCTCTCGTTGATGTTGGTATCGACCTGAATGATCTTGGTGATGACGTTGGAACCGGTCACGGCCGTGGCCACGTTCTGGCAATCCCCTTGCACGAGCCGCTTGAGCGACTTGAGGGACTGACTGACCCGTTCAATGTCCTGAAGTTGATAGTCGACCAGCGTCCCCCTTGGCATGGGGATCTCGGCAACCGAACCGAGGTGCACCTTGCCGGGACGTCCGCTGATGGTGACGGCCTTGATGGTTTGACTGCCAAAATCAATGCCCGCCAAGGAGACGAGGGATCCCTTACTTAATAGCCCAAACATATACACATCCATGCGTTATTGGGTTTTCGGACTTATTGTAGGACAGCGCGTCATGATGTGACGGCTTAACTCAATATAATGCTCTATCTATCAATGTCATAAAGTTTGTGTCAAAAGTTGACGCCCCTCTCCTTTCGGCCTTGATTGCGGCCCCCTTGGTAATTGTGCCCTGGAGTGCTACCCTCCCGCCTCTTCTCGGGGTCGCCTGTTTGCGGAGAGGAAAACCTCGAATCCGCGAGGGTAAAAAGGCTATACTCTGCGCCCGTTGGCTAATTTTAAGACGATTGGTAGTTCTTCCATGCTGAAATGGCTCGTTCGCCTGTTTATTGTCATGATGCTGGGTGCTGTGCTGGGCGTTGCCAGCCTCATCGGCATCTACTTCTACATCAAGCCCCAGTTGCCGGACGTCAGCGCTCTGCGCGATGTCAAACTGGCTACCCCCATGAAGGTCTACAGCCGGGACGGGGAATTGATCTCCCAGTTTGGCGAAATTCGTCGCATCCCTCTGCGGCTGGACGAAATTCCCCAGTCCATGATCGATGCCGTACTCGCCACCGAAGATGCCCGCTTCTATGAGCACCCGGGCATAGATCCCATCGGCATCATCCGTGCCGCCACCGTCTGGGCCGTCTCCGGCCAGGCGCGCCAGGGCGCCAGTACCATTACCCAGCAGGTGGCTCGCAACTTCTTCCTGAGCAACGAGAAGACTCTTGTACGCAAGATCAAGGAAGTGTTCCTCGCCTGGCGCATCGAGCAGAACCTCTCCAAGGACGAGATCCTCACCCTCTATCTCAACAAGATCCCCCTCGGCTACCGGGCATTCGGGGTCGGCGCGGCCGCCCAGGTCTACTTCGGCAAGGAGGTCAAAGATCTGACCCTGGACGAGATCGCCATCATCGCGGGTCTCCCCAAGGCCCCCTCCATGCTGAACCCGATCCGTTCCCCGGAGCGCGCCTTCGCCCGCCGCAACGTGGTACTGGGTCGCATGCTGGAAACCGGCAAGATCACCCAGGCCCAGTATGACGAAGCCTCCAAGATGCCGGTCAAGGCCCGTTTTCACGGTGCCGAAACTACGCTGAACGCCCCCTATCTGAGCGAGATGGTACGCCAGAAGATGGTGGAGCAGTTTGGTGAAGATGCCTACACCATGGGGCTGCACGTCTACACCACCGTCACCGCCAAGCGTCAGCGCGCCGCCCATCAGGCGCTGCTGGACGGTGTCTTCGACTACGACACCCGCCACGGCTACCGTGGCCCGACCGCCTTGCTGTGGAAAGCCGGTGAAACGGCCTGGGACTACGAGCAGATCATGGCCCATCTGGCCAAGCAGCCGACCTATCAGCCCCTGATGGCCGCCGTGGTCACCCAGCTCGGCGACAAGAGCGCCACCCTGGTGCTCAAGAATGGCAAACAGGCCGAACTGGGCTGGAATGGCATCAAGTGGGCGCGTGCCTTCATCACCGACGATCGCCAGGGCTTTGCCCCGAAATCGGCGCGGGATGTACTGAAAGTCGGCGCCCAGATCTGGGTCAGGGAGAAGGGGGAAGAGTTGCTGCTCTCCCAGATCCCCGACGTCAACGCCGCCCTGGTGGCCATGAACCCGCAAGACGGCGCCATCGAGGCCCTGGTCGGCGGCTTCAGCTTCGAGCTCTCCAAGTTCAACCGGGTCGATCAGGCCCGTCGTCAGGTCGGCTCCAACATCAAGCCTTTCCTCTATGCCACCGCGCTGGAGCAGGGCTATACCCTGGCGTCCCTCATCAACGATGCACCGATCAACCAGTGGGATCCTGCCAAGGGCCCCATGTGGCAGCCCAAGAACTCGCCCGCCATCTATGAAGGGCCGACCACATTGCGCCTCGGCCTTGCCAAGTCCAAGAACGTGATGTCGGTCCGCCTGATGCGCGCCATCGGGCTGGATACCTATATCGACGGCCTGACCCGCTTCGGCTTCGCCCGTGATCACATTTCCGCCAACGAATCCCTGGCGCTGGGTGCGGCGGAGTTCACCCCGCTGGAAGTGGTGCGCGGCTACTCGGTGCTGGCCAATGGCGGCTTCCAGGTCACCCCCTACTTCATTACCGAAGTGACTGACAGCTTCGGCACCCCCCTGTTCGAGGCCAACCCGGCCGCCGCCTGCCGCGACTGCGGCGTGCTGGCCGCCGCCGGTCTCGACAGCGCGGATGCCTATGCCAATACCACGGCAGACTGGAAGGCCCAGTGCCCCATCGATCCTGTCGTGCCCAACAACATGGCACCGCAGACCATCAGCGCCCAGAGCGCCTTCCTCATCACCGACACCCTGACCACCGCCATCTGGGGTGGCAATGGCTGGCGTGGTACCGGCTGGCGGGCAGCCCGTGACCTCAAGCGTCACGACATCTCGGGCAAGACGGGGACCACCAACGAATCCCGGGATGCCTGGTTCTCCGGCTATACCCCGAATCTGGTGGCCACCTCCTGGATCGGTTTTGACAACCACCAGCGCGGTCTGGGCCGGGCCGAGTTTGGCGGTGGTGCCGCCCAGCCCATCTGGATTGACTTCATGAAGACGGCTCTGCAACAGGTGCCCGAGCGCAAGATGCCGGTCCCCGAAGGGATCATGCAGGTCCGCATCGATCGTGAAACCGGTCTGCTGACCAATCGCGCCGATGGCAGTACTACGGAGGAGTTCTTCAAGGAGGGCACAGAGCCCACCCGCTACGCGAGCCAGATCTCCGATGGCAACCAGGTGTATGGCGGTGACGATGCGACCACAGACGGTCCCGTCTCCACCGACGACATCTTCTAGGTCCCCCTGGAAACAACAAAAACCGGCGCCCAGGCGCCGGTTTTTGTTTCGGGATGACGAGCGGGCTGCGTCAGCCCAGCAGGGCTTTCATCAGACTCGAGATGCGGGCCGCCAGCTCATTGAAGCAGGGGCGGCGCACCGAGTAGTGACGATAGAGCAGGGAGATGGTGCGCCCCGGCACGGGGTTGATTACCGGGCGATAGCTGACACCCCCCTCCTCCGGGTTGGCGGGCACGGCGAGCCTGGGCACCAGCGTCATGCCGCTGCCAGCGGCGACCATGTTGCGCAAGGTCTCCAGACTGGTGCCCTTGAAGCGCTGATCCTCACCGATGCCTGCGGCAAAACAGAAACCCATCGCCTGATCCCGCAGGCAGTGACCGTCGGCCAGCATCAGCAATTTCTTGCCCTTGAGATTGTGCAGGGGCACCGCCTTGGCGCTCGCCTCCGGGTGATGCTGAGGCACGGCCAGCCACATGGGCTCCTGATAGAGGGGGATGGCGCCAAACCCCTCCATCCCTTCCAGCTCCGCCAGCACGAGGCAATCCAGCTCCCCCTCCTCCAGCCGCTTGAGCAGCACCTGGGTCTGATCTTCGTAGAGGTAGAACTCCAGCTTGGGGAAGTGTTCACGCAGATCCTGGATGATGTGGGGCAGCAGGTAGGGGCCCACGGTGGGAATGAAACCGATGTGGATCTCGCCGGACATGGGCTCGGCGAAGTGCTGGCCTATGCTCTTGAGCTCTCGCGCCTCTTTGAGCACCTTGCGCGCCTGACGGGCCATGGCATCGCCGGCGGGCGTGAACAGCACCTTGCGGGAGGTGCGCTCGATGAGGATCACTCCCAGTTCATCTTCCAGCTTGCGCAGCTGACCACTCAGGGTCGGCTGGCTGACAAAGCAGCGCTCCGCTGCCTTGCGAAAGTGTTTCTCCTCTTCCAGCGCTACCAGATATTCGAGATCGCGAAGGTTCATAGGTACTGCATCCTGCCGTTCAATGAGGCCGATAGCATGCACAAGAACGGTGCGGGGGACAAGGGAGGCGCGCAGACGGGTCTGCCCTCTCCCTCTCCTTTGACAAGCCGCAGGCGATGGGCGAGAGACTCACCCCATCAGGGAGGTGATGTGATCCGCGAACGCCGCTGGCTCTCCCAGATAGGAGGAGACAGGCAGCACAACGACGCGCTCCCCTTGCATCAATCCCAGGGTCGGGAACCCCTGCCCGCCGAGCCGGCGCAGCCACGCCTGGCTTGTGGCCAGATGGCCCACAAGATCGACCCGACCAAAGGCCAGGGCGAATGCTTCCGGTGTCAGCCCCTGCTCCCGCGCGAGCGCCGCCAGCCGTGTCGGGGAACCGACCCATTCCCCATCCCGGTAGTGGGTTTCCTGGATGCGGTGCAACAAGGCAAGGCCGTCGCCGCCAAGCTCGCTCACCGCCAGAACGGCGCGTATGGGCGGCTCGGAGTCGAGGAGCAGTGACTCGTTGAGCAGAAGCTCGTTGAAGTAGCGCTCACCAAAGCGCTGTCCGGTGAGGGCATGGATGCGCTCGTCATGGGGGCGCACATAGTCCCGCAGGGGCTGTCCCATGGCCTGGCGCCTGGCGCCCATCCAGAGGCCCCCCCCATGCAGTTCGATGCGAAGGCCCGGGATCTCGGCAGCGGCTTTCAGCAGGGGGGCGGCGCCATAGCACCAGCCACAGAGGGGGTCATAGACATAATGGAGGGTTGTTTGCGCTTCGTTCATCATCATTCTCGCTTCAATGCTGGATAAAAAACCGGGCCCTCGGGCCCGGAAAAAAACACAGGGATGTAGGCGTCAGGGAGTTACCACTTCATCTCGCCGGTATTGACCTTGGCACCGATGGCCAGGCCATCATCGACCGGCAGGGAGGGGTAAGCCTTCTTCAGCGCTTCAATCAGCTGGCCGGAGTGCTTGGTCTTGGCCAGCTCTTGCTCAAAGCGCTGCACGTAGTCACGGGTGAAGGTCACGGCTTCGGTACCCTTGGGCGCAGTCCCCAGGAAGTGACCCGGCACCACGCGCTCAGGTTTCAGCGCCAGCAGATTGTTCAGCGCCTTGACCCAGTGGCTGCGAGCGGCCTTGGACTGGCTGTCCGCCATCCAGACGTGCACGCCGCTGTAGACCGGCACACCACCAAAGGCCGTCTTGATGGAAGGGGCCCAGAGGTAGGCATTCGGGGTGTTCATCTCTTTGATTTCAATCTTCTCGCCATCCAGCGTCAGGTGGCTGGCCGTCATCACTTGCGGCACGGTAAGGCTCTTGGGTGCATCCTTGCCCAGGATCGGGCCCCAGTAGCTCAGCTTGGCATCCTTGGTCTGCTTGATATGGTCGACCACATGCTGGTCGGCCAGCACCTTGACATCCGGGAACGCCGCCATGACGGGTTCCAGACCGAAGTAGAAGTCGGGGTCACCGGCACTGATATAGACAGTGGTCAGCTTCTTGCCGCTCTTCTTGATCATGTCCACCAGCGCCTGACCATGTTGCACATCGAACTGGGCATCGATCAGGATGGCCTCTTTGTCACCGGTTACCAGTGAGGAGGAGACGGGGAAGATGGCCTTCTCGCCGGGGTTGTAGACGGTCACGGTCAGGGGGGCCGCCAGGGCGGAACCCGTCATCAGGAGGCTGGTCAGGGTCAGGGTACGCAGTGTGTTGTTCATCAGATAACGCTCATCGGTGTGGATTAATGGAATGAGCGCAGTTTATTGCATCACCATCGATACAAATACCGCATAATGGGCGCATCACTGTTGCACAAATCGAGCATATAGGGGCACAAGATGGATAGGCTGACCGCATTGCGGGTCTTTGTCTGCGTAGTGGAACAGGGCAGCCTGAGCGGCGCCGGGGAGAAACTGGAGATGTCCCGCGCCATGGTGTCGCGCTACCTGGCCGAGCTGGAACGCTGGATGGGGGCCAGATTGCTGCACCGCACCACCCGCCGGCTGAGCCTGACCGGGCCGGGAGAAGAGGCGCTGAACCGGGCCAGAGCCATGCTGGCCCTGGGGGAAGAGATGGAACACCTGGCCATCCGCCATGACGAGGCCCCCAAGGGGCAACTGCGCATCACCTGCAGCTACTCTCTCTCCGAAGCCCTGCTGGTCGGGGCGGCGAACGACTACCTGGCCCGTTACCCCGGCACGGCGATCGACATCCTGCTGCTGGACCGGACGGTCAATCTGGTGGAGGAGCGAATCGATCTCGCCCTGCGCATCACCAACGACCTCGATCCCAACCTGGTGGCCCGCAGGCTCGGCACCTGCCACTCGGTGGTGTGCGCCAGCCCCGCCTACCTGGCCCGCCATGCCCTGCCGCAGCAGGTGCAGGATCTGGCACTGCACAACTGCCTCACCTACACCTATTTCGGCAAGAGCCTGTGGGAGTTTCTGGGGCCCGATGGTCCCGAATCCGTCCCGGTGAGCGGCAACCTCAGCGCCAACATCTCCAACCTGCTGCTGGCCGCCACCCTGGACGGGGCGGGGATCAGCCTGCAACCCGCCTACTCGGTTCACCCCCATCTGGCAAGCGGCGCACTGGTCCCCCTGCTCACCCCGTGGCAGCCCAAGCGCCTCGGCGTCTATGCCGTTTATGGCACCCGCAAACAGATGTCCCCCCTGCTGCGCAGCTTCCTCGACTTTCTCGTGGAGCGGATGGCGGACGATCCCCTGTGGCAGGAAGCCCCTCCCTCTCTCTGATCCCTGCGAGCCGCACAAAAAAGGGGCCTCGCGGCCCCTCTTTGCTCCATCCTGTGCCGGTCAGGCTTCGAAACCGAATGCCTTGACCGGGGTCTCTCCCTCCTCGGCCTCCTGATCCTCCAGATAGATGTCGTGATAGGCGGCATAGATGGAGTAGTTGATGGCAGGCAGCACCACCAGCAGGCCCACCAGCATCAGGAGTGCGCCAAAGAAGATCAGCACGGCCCCGAGCAGCCCCCACCAGAGGAAGGGCCACATGTTGCGCAGACATCCCTTGAAGCTGAGCATGGCTGCCTGCCAGACCCCGACCTGATGGAAGAGGATAAGGGCGGGGGCGAAGGTGATGGCCATCAGCACGGGAACGAACAGTGCCAATCCCACCAGGGCGCAGACGAGGAAGCCCTGTGCCTGCTCCGGGGTCAGCGCCAGGGAGCCCGGATCAGCGGACAACAGGCCGGTGAGTCCCCACTGGTGCAGCAGGAACACACAGATCATCAGGATCCCCATGATGAGGCCGAGCACCATCAGGCCCCCCAGCATCAAGGGGGTCAACCGATGGCGGAAACCGGCAAAGAAGTCGCCAAATTGCAGCGCCTCGCCATGGTGACCCCGCCGCGCCACCGCCACCCAGCCAGCCCCCCACACCATGTAGAGCAACTGGGAGATCAAGCCCCCCGCCGGCAGCTGATCCAGCACGATGCCCACCACAAACCAGAGCACTATCATGGCCACGCTGGCACCCATCCCCTTGTTGAAGATGTCGAATCCGGTGCGGATCCAGATCCAGCCCTGTCCTATGCCATGGCGTTTGGGTTCGCGGCGCAGGGCCCTGTCACTGTTCATCATTGACCTCGTCGAAAAATAGGGGCGAAGCGGCGTCTCCCCAGGGCACGCTCACCGTGACCATGATGGGGCCGGTGCGTACTACCTGGCCCGGCAACCGGGTCGGGGAGAGCCTCATCTTGCAGTCGGTGACCTGGGTCGCCGCCGAGTAGGGTACCGCGATGGCGGTATCGAATGGAATAGGGGTCAGGGCCCCTGTCCGGCCATGCCCACCCCGACCTCGACCAGGCTGGTGGTGATGAAGCGGTTGTCGCTCGCGAGCGCCCCCAAGATGCGGTAGCGCAGCGGCCCCTGCTCAGGCTGGCAAGGTCGAAGGGAAGGCGGGCACCCGCAACCAGAGCATTCACCTCGCTGCAATGGCGTGTCCGTTGCGTCCTTCTGGGCCGCAGCCGATGAGTTTATCGGCCACGGTTGACGGACAGCACCGCCAGAATGTGGCATCATCTCCCCCCTCTTGCTTTCCCCCTGATCCGATGGAGCCATCATGCGCCGCCTCTTCTTTCTTCTCCTGCTGCTCGGCAGCCCTGCGCTTCACGCCGAACCGGGGTTTATCAGCCGCCTGCTCAACCACCCGGTGCCGGGGGGCGTGGCCGTGGTACCACTGGGAAGCGGGGCCAAGGCGCCCGCAGTGCGCTATCAGGACAAGCCTGTGCTGGTGGTACAGGAAGACGGGAAGACGTGGATCGCCATCGTCGGCATCCCGCTCAAGAGCGCGCCCGGCCCCCATCAGGTGACCACCAGCGATGGCCGCACCTTGAGTTTCAAGGTCGGCACCAAGCACTACCGTGAGCAGCACATCAAGCTCAAGAACAGCCGCCAGGTCAATCCGCTGGCCGAAGACATGACCCGCATCAACCGGGAGCTTGCCGAACAGACCCGCGCCTACCAGACCTTCAGCCCGGCTCAGCCGAGCAACCTGCTGTTTGACAAGCCGGTCCAGGGCCCGCTCTCCAGCCCCTTCGGGCTGCGCCGCTTCTTCAACGGCGAGGAGCGCAACCCCCACTCCGGCCTCGACTTCGCGGTCGGAGCCGGCACTCCCATCAAGGCACCAGCCGCTGGCAAGGTCATCCTCATCGGCAACTACTTCTTCAACGGCAATACGGTGTTCGTCGACCACGGCCAGGGCCTCATCAGCATGTTCTGTCACATGTCGAAGGTGGACGTGAAGCTGGGCCAGAGCCTGCCCCGCGGCGGCATCGTCGGCCGGGTCGGCGCCACCGGCCGCGCCACCGGTCCCCACATGCACTGGAACGTCAGCCTCAACGACGCCCGCGTCGACCCCGCCATCTTTATCGGCGCCTTCAAGCCCTGAGGCCGGCGACCTGCCGCCCACAGGCAGGGGCACTCAAAATGAAAAAGGCAGCCAAGGCTGTAATGCCGATCAGTTAAGGATCCATTGACCGATCCTCAGGCTGTGTAAGAATCCGAAACTCCTTGTTGGGTTTCGGATTTTTTTATGCGTATCGACCAAGCTCTCGACTTCATTCACGCCTGTCCTC